>CAYQMZ010000071.1:0-16191 GCA_964418725.1 uncultured Pirellulaceae bacterium | reverse complement strand
ATTCCTAGCTGACTTCGAAACCGCTGCGTTGTTCACGAGAGAGGTACGAGTTAGCCGTTTCGTCGTTGGGAAACGTCTCTGACTCGGGATTCCAAATCAACTTTCGACCAACTTTCATCGCAATGTTGCCAAGGTGACAAGTGCTCACACTGCGATGTTGGCTTTCAACGTCAGAGATGGGGGCTTTCCGTGACTGAATGCAATCGAAAAAGTTCCCCATATGGTTCACGATCGCGTCGAGCTTGCCAACGCGTTCGGGGCGATCCAAATTATCCTCGTAGATCGTGAATGCCTCGCGAGACAGCGGCCTGCTTTTCAAATCATCCACTGGCTTTCCGGCGATCGTGCCGCGGTTCACAAAGATACGCCCCTCGGTTCCCGTCAACATGATGCCGTTGCGACCCGAATCTCGAACGGTCATCAGGACGCCGTTGTCGAATCGGTAGTCTGCTTGAAAGTCGATCGGTACGTCGTAGCCGTCCATGGTATTCGGATACTTTGCCGAGGCGTCGATCTCTGTAGGCAGTGAGTTGATAGCCCATTGCGCGATATCCAAGTGATGCGCGCCCCAATCCGTCATCTGTCCGCCCGAGTAGGCTTGCCACCAGCGAAAGGTGTAGTGGCTCCGTTCCGGGATGTAAGGCATGTCGGTCGTCTGCCCCTGCCACAGATCCCAATTGAAATGTTTAGGCGGAGTGCCGGTAGCAAATGGCCCGCCAACCTGATTCTTGCCAAGCACAACATCGACCTGCTGGAGCTCTCCGATACGTCCCTGCCGCACCATCTCGACCGCTAGTCGAAAACGATGATCGCTGCGTTGCCAAGAACCCACCTGTACGACTCGGCCAGTTTCGGCCACGGCGTCGCGAATCCGTTTTCCCTCATCGATCGTCAACGTCAACGGCTTTTCACAGTACACGTCTTTGCCGGCGCGACAGGCGTCGATCAGAATCTTGGCATGCCAGTGGTCTGGAGTGCCAATCAATACGACGTCCACGTCATTGCGTGCCAGCATGTCTCGATAATCTTCAAAGATCCGCGGTGTGCTACCGAACGCGGCACGAGCCTGCTCGCGAACGTGCCGATCCACATCACAGCAGGCAACAATGTCGCCGTGCGCCCGTGACTTGTCCGCGATCACCGAACCTTGATAACGCAGCCCAACAGCTCCCACACCCGGCCTCTCGACCTTATGGCGTGGCTTGTCCTGGGCCCGAACATGGTGACAAACGCTGGCGAGACCACTTGCTGCCAAACTGCCAAAAAAGAATCGACGGGTCTGTTGAAAGGCCACGGTAAACGCTCACAGGAGGGATGCTGGCAGGCGAGGTTGCTGTGACAAACTTACGAAGCCGCCACGCTGTTGTCCAATAGATCACAGACTCGCAGCCGCCAATAAGACCGTCCGATATTGCCGCACAACGATCATCGGCTGGCGTAGTCCATCCAGTCAGCGTCAACTTCAGCCAAATGGCGGTTAATAATTTCCGATCGATGTGCGATAATCTGGGAAATGTAAGACTCGGGAATAGGCATGATAAACGAACCACTGAAACGCCAGATCGTCGACACGATTTTACCCAAAGTGCAGGGTCCAGCTCAGTACATGGGCGGTGAGCTCAATTCGATCGTCAAAGATCACTCGACCGTACGAGGGAAACTCGCGTTTGCTTTTCCGGATACGTACAGTCTGGGGATGAGCCACCACGGGATGGAAGTGCTCTACAACCTGATGAATCGCCGCGACGATTGGGTTTGCGAGCGAACCTTCACACCCTGGGTCGATTTCGAGCAAGAGCTTCGCAAAGCCAACCTACCACTGTACGGCTGGGAAACGTTCACGCCATTGAATGAGTTCGACGTGTTGGGATTCACCCTCCAGTACGAAGTCGGCGCGATCAACGTCCTGACGATGCTTGACCTAGGTCGCGTTGGGATCCAAGCCAACGAGCGAGGCTTGGACGTGCCGTTGGTAATCGCGGGCGGTCCATGTGCTCAAAACCCAGAACCGTTGGCTGACTTTATTGACATCTTTGTCACCGGCGACGGCGAACCGAGTCTACCGCGGATCTGTGATCTTTGGCTGGAGCTGAAGGCCAAGTACGGCGGCGATAAACCAGAGGATCTGAGTCCGGAAGAATCTCGAGAGCGACGCGAGGCGGCCATTCTCGAGTTGGCCTCCCAGCTACCCTTCGCATACGCACCACGTTTCTATGAGCCTGAATACGTCGACGGCAAATACACGGCATTGAACCGGCTTCGCTCCGAGGTTCCGGAAACGATCGAACCGTCCGTCATCACAGATCTCGACGGTACTCCATTGCCAACCCATCCGATCGTGCCATGGACGCAAACCGTGCATGACCGCATCGCGATTGAAATCATGCGTGGTTGTCCTTGGCTCTGCCGATTCTGCCAAAGCACTGTCATCAAGCGGCCGCTGCGTTACCGAACGGTGGAAACGATCGTCAACGCCGCGATGGAGGCCTACGAGAACAGTGGCTTCAATGAGATCTCTATCTTGTCGCTGTCCAGCAGCGACTATCCGCACTTTGAAGAGCTGATTCTGTCGCTGAAAGAAAAGTTCAATCCGCTGGGTGTGAACATTGCGGTACCAAGCCTGCGGGTCAATGAGCAACTGCGTTCGATCGCAGAGCTGATCGGTAACCAGCGTCGGTCCAGCCTGACGTTGGCACCAGAGGTGGCTCGCGATGATATGCGTGAACAGATTCGCAAGAAGATTAAGAACGACGACCTGTACGAGGGATGTCGGCAGGCGTTCCGACGCAATTTCGAAAGCGTGAAACTGTATTTCCTTTGCGGTCTGCCAGGCGAGCGTCCCGTGGATTTGGACGGCATCATCGAGATGGCTGAGACCATCGCCAAGATCGGGAAAGAAGAACGCGGCCGCTATGCGAAAGTCACCGCCAGCGTTTCCAATTTCGTGCCTAAGGCTCATACGCCCTACCAGTGGAATGGCATGCAGTCGCGTGAGTACTTCGATTGGGCGCGGAATTATCTGATCAAGAAAGTCTCGCTGCGTGCGGTCTCGGTAAAGTGCCACGACGTCGACACCAGCTTGCTTGAAGGAGTCCTTAGTCGAGGTGATCGCCGCGTTGGAAAGGCGATTGAACTCGCTTGGCAACGAGGTGCTCGGCTGGATAGCTGGACCGAACAGTTCAATCCAAAGCGGTGGTGGCAAGCACTAGAGGACACAGGCTATGACATCGCAAAGATTCATGAAGCCTATGAACTGTCCGATCGCCTGCCCTGGGATCACCTGAACATCAAAATGGGACGCACGTATCTGGAGAAAGAACAGAATCGCGCTGTGGTCCAGCTTGAATCGATGGCAGACGCAAAATAGGGAGGCTTCTTCTTGAGATCCAAGAAGCTCCTGCCATGTTGGTTGTGAATTGGGTGGTGCTCAAGTGCGTGGTGATGTCACAGACCGAACGACGTGCAGGCAATGGTCGCCACCGCACGCGAGCGATTTCATTGATCGCATCTTCAGTCACACTGTTCACGTCTACTTCGCTCGAACGATTGCGATTCTGTTGCTCTGCCTTTGGGGCGCCTCACAGTGCGCCGCCCAGCCGACGGATGCCCAAGCCGAGACGCTGCGACTCCGCGGTCGGTACGAAGAAGCGATCGAACTCTATTCCCAAAGCAAACAGTCAACTACCTCGGTTGTTGGTCACGCGAGGTGCTTATCGGCGTTGGGGCAAACAGACGCCGCAATTGCCAAGTTAAAAGCCTTCGCAGCCGAAAACTCCGGCCCCAAAGCCTCAGTCACACTAGCTTGGCTGTACTTTCAAACGGGAAAGCACGCCGACGCAAAGCGTTTGCTCGAATCGTCGCTGAATGACCAGCCCTCGTCCGTGTTGGGCCAATTCCTGACAGCCGAACTGAAACGCACCTCTGGCGATTTCGCGGGTGCCAAAGAAGCCTACGGTCAGCTCGCGAAAACAACGATCAACGACCTACAAGTTGACGACGCCTTGCTGGTCTGCCGAGCCATCGCGATCCACGGTCGCTGGACACAAAACACACGCGTCTTTGATCGACTGGTCAACGACCTCTACCCGCGTCTGCTGAATAAGAACCCTAACTTTTGGCCAGCGCACCTCGACAGTGGAAAACTGTTTCTGGAAAAGTTCAACGACGCGGACGCCTTGCGAGAGTTAAAGGCAGCCATTGCCATCAATCCTCGAGCAGCGGAGGCGCATGTTCAGCTTGGAAGACTGGCGTTGCGTGGTTTCCAACTCGAAAGCGCAACAGCACACCTAAAGCGAGCTCTGTCGATCAACGAGCACCTCGTATCCGCCTTACAGCTTTCGGCGGACATCGCGTTGGTGAACTTACAGCCCAACGACGCTGTTGCCCCATTGGAAAAAGCGGTCAGCATCAACAGCGTCGACGAAGCGACGCTAGGGAGACAACTGGCTGTCCATTTGCGATTGGACGGCCTGGACTCCGCAAACAAGCCAAATGCTCGAGCCAGTCAGTTGATCAAGGCAGTGGAGGCACGAAACCCGCGATGTGGTGCATTCTTTGCCGCAGCCGGCGATGCATTCAACGCCATGCGGATCTATCCGCTCGCGGCCGCCTACTACAAGCGCGCTTTGGATAGGTTCCCGGAACAAGTGGCCGCCAAGAGTTCGCTTGGCATGGTACAGATGCGACTAGGTGAAGAGGCCGATGCTCGTCGCACGTTAGAAGATGCCTTCAAGGCGGACCCATTCAATGTGCGAGTTAAAAACACGCTGGATGTGTTGGACTTGCTCGACACGTATGCGGTCTTGGAAACCGAGCACTTTGTCTTGCGTTTCAATCGCGGACAGGATGGGCTGCTTGCCGAATACGCCGCCCGAATGCTTGAAGAAGAAGTCTACCCGGACCTTGTGGCCGAGCTTGGTTACGAACCGAAAGGCAAGACGCTGCTTGAAATCTTCAGCAAGGCAAACGGCACCAGCGGTCACGCATGGTTTAGTGCTCGCATGGTGGGCTTGCCGTTTATCGGTACGGTGGGAGCATGCGCTGGCAAAATGTTCGCACTCACGTCACCCGCGGACGGTCAGGCCTACAACTGGGCGCGCGTGCTGCGGCACGAGTTCGTCCATGTCCTGAACTTACAACAGACAAACTTTCTGATTCCGCATTGGTTTACAGAAGCGATCGCCGTGCGCAATGAGAAAATTCGCTATCCGGCCGACTGGGAACGAATCCTGGCGAAGTACGTCGCCAACGACTCCTTGTTCACACTGGCCGACATCAACCATGGCTTCGTGCGTCCGGACAACAGCGAACGCTGGACGCTGGCCTACTATCAAGCCTATTTGTACGCAGACTTTTGCATCAAACTTGCCGGCGATGATGCAATTCCGGACATGCTCAGCCTGTATGCCGAGGGCAACGATACTGCCAACGTAATCAAGGCCGTAACCGGCTTAGACCTGACAGAGTTCGAAGCTCAATATCGTGCTTTTTTGGCCGAACGAACCAAAGACTTTGGAGTGCCTCGGCAACAACCCGTCTCGGCTGATGAGCTGCAGGCACGCTTAACGAAGGCAGACACAAAACACAAAAAAGCAGAGTTACTAGGCTTGTTGGCGGAAGCACAACTTCGCAACAGGCAAACTCGAAAGGCAAGCCGATTCGCACAACAGGCGATAGAGCTGGATCAACAGCAACCAGACGCGCGTTATGTACTGGCTCGCTTGATGTCCTCTGTGGGAGACGATGCGAAAGCATGGTCGCACATCCAACAAGCCCTGAAAGCCAAACCGCCCAATGCGAAACTGTTGGCCTTCGCCGCCACACTAAAGCAAGCGGCCGGCGAGTATGACGCGGCCATCAAACTGTACAAATCGGGTCAGGACGCGTTTCCATCGGACATGAGTTGGACGAAAGGGTTGGCTCGGGTGTACTTGAAATCTGGCGAATCCACACAGCTTATGACAACGTTAAGCCAGATTGCCGAACGCGAGGCAGACAAAACTCCATTCGCCAAGAAGCTAACGCTTCTCGCCCTCGCCAATAAAGATTACAAAACAGCGGAGAAGTGGGCGAACCGTGTTTTGCATGTCGACGTAATGAACCCCATCGCTCATGCACAACTCGGTAAGGCTCTGGCGAGGCAAGGTAAGCGCAAGTCCGCGATTCGAGAATATGAAACGGCGCTTCGACTATCGCCCGGCGACGCGAACTGGCGGCAAGAACTTGATCAGCTCAAGTTGAAAGAGCGAGCAATTAATGACTAACGAGCGAAGCGAAAAGGAAACAGAACTTCCATCAACCGGTGTTTCACTGACTGACTTGCAGGCACTGATCCACAAAATGTACTTCGACAAGGACGAAGCGCGTGGAGTGGACGGAACGTTCATGTGGTTGATGGAAGAAGTGGGCGAGTTGGCAGCCGCCCTACGTGAAGGAAGCCACCAGGACAAAATGGAAGAGTTCGCAGACGTCCTGGCATGGCTGGCGACCATCGCGAACGTAGCGGGCGTTGACTTGTCCGAAGCTGTGAAACAAAAGTACGGGTCGGGCTGCCCAGGGTGCGGGCAACTCGTCTGTACGTGTCCTGACGAGGGTAAGCCATAAGGCCTGATACCAGCTGTCAACGTACATGAGCCAGTTGAGTGGACGTAGCGGCATCTAGCGATTTCGAGTCGGCAGGCTTATGCTAGAACATCGTTCAGGGGCGTTTTGAGCGGTCGTTATACGGGTTTCTGCTGGGCAAACTGGGAGTCCGGCTGTAGGCGGTTCGCCGGCAAACTATCGGGGCAATTGGCTTTTTCCACCTTCTCTCGCGTGCACACTTTGACCTTAAGAAGACTGCTCAAGCGGTACTGCATTCACCTCGCGCTGTTCTTGGTCAGCGGATGCTTGCTGCACACCTCTGCCGAATCCGCAAACGCCAGCGTATCGATAGATAACGTCGCGGTAGGATTCGACTCACTATTCCGCGTGGGACGCTATACGCAGATCCGCATCAACGTGACGACGGATTCAGCCTTCGATAACGTCACGCTAGAAGTCCTCGTGCCCGATGGCGAAGGCGTACGCTCCATCAACCGCGTGACGGGGATCTCGCTGCGTTCCGGTGAAAACAGTTTAGAAACAGTTGCAAAGTTTGGCCGCGTGCGGAGTGATGTGATCCTTCGCCTCATGGACGGCACCAAGGAATTTGCCACAAACACGACTTCCGTCAAGGCTCTGCTTGCGACACAGCATTTGGTGCTGACGCTTGGGCCCAGCGTTGCTGTCGGCGATGCGATCTCCCTTCGACAAGAGAAAAAACAGCAAGAGACAATCCACGGCCTGATCAAGGATGCCGCAAAACTGCCAACCAACTGGCTCGGTTACAGTGGCGTGCATGTCATCGTTCTCCCGAGCGGATCATCAAGTTTGGTGAGCCAAATGTCGGAAGCTCAGCTGGCAGCATTGAATCAATGGGTCCGCATGGGCGGCAGGCTGATATTCAGCAGTGGTGCCAGCGCGGAAACGATGCTGGCCAATAGCGGTCCACTGGCACGATTTGCGCCGGGAACGTTCGACAGAATCACGATGCAACGACAGATCAGTGGCATCGAAAACTACGTCGGTAAAACAGAACAGTCGCTGAGCACTTTCATTGCCGATGGTGACGTGGCGTTTAAATTGCCCATGACGCTGCTCAGCGAACAACGCGGTGTGCCTCTCGTATCGGAGGGCATTGGTCGTGAGCGTGCCCCCCTAATTACCCGTGCCTCTCACGGGTTTGGCCATGTGATTTTCGTCGCCACCGATTTAGATCAAGGTCCCGTCAGTCAGTGGAAAGACGGTCGTCGACGCTTGATGGTGCGTCTGCTGGACATTGCTCTGGGGTCCACCAAACGAGAAGACCGCGATCAGCAGTTCGCTCAATTGACGCAGATTGGATTCGACGACCTAACTGGGCAACTACGTGCGGGACTCGATCAGTTTCAGCGAGTGAAACTGGTTCCGTTTTCGTGGATTGCTGTTTTGGTTGGCCTTTACATTTTACTCATCGGCCCGATCGACTACTTCGTACTACGACGACTCAATCAGCGCTTCAGTTGGACGTGGGTCACGTTTCCTTTAGCTGTTGTCGCTGCCTGTGCTGTGGCCATCGCGTTGACGCAGCACTGGAAAGGACGTGTGCTATACCTGAACCAAGTTGATATCGTCGACTTTGATGCAATATCAGGTCAGACGCGCAGCTCGACTTGGGCTCATTTGTTCAGTCCCGCCAGTCGGAAGTACGACATCATGGCACAACCGACCGAACACTTGTTTCCCATCCAAAGTCCGCGAGGCGAGGTCGCTTCATGGCAAGGTCTACCCGGGACGAGCTTCGGTGGAATGAACACGACCCGCGTCAGTCCTTCAACACTTGCCTATGAGATTGACACGGATACTGTCGAGCAACACCAGCAGATTGGGATTTCGCAGCTTCCGATCGATGTCTATGCCAGTCGAAGCCTGCACGGACTCACGTGGGGGCAGGTAGATTTCCCTGAGATGCCATTGCTGACGGCCGATTCCGAAGATCAGGTCAAAGGCGAGGTGCGTAACCCGTTACCCGTTGATCTGAGGGATGCCGTTTTGTACTTCGGTCGGCTCTCTTACCCCTTGGGGACGCTTCCGCCAAACCGCGGAACAATGATCGATCGCTTCGGAGCCAAGAAGATCAGCAGCCGGCTAACACGGTGGAAAGTTGACCTCGACTTCAAAGGACAGAGCACCGCTTGGAATCGCAAAGGGTTGGATGTCGAACGAATCGCGGAAATCATGATGTTCCACAAGGCGGCCGGCGGATCGAAGTACACATCGCTACTGAATCGATTCCAAGGCGAAGTCGATTTGTCTGACCACCTCGAGCAGGGTACCGCTTTGTTGGTTGGGAAGATTGAAAAAAGGCCAACCGAATTACTTGCCAAGGCCGTCGAGGATTCAAACCAAGGGATGGAGTCCAACACACAAAAGCAAGTTGCGTTCGTACGAATCTTGCTGCCGGTCACCTTAAAGTCAAACTAGACGCCTTCCCGGGCGCGAAGCTTACGCCGTCGGATTTAGCCATGATCAAATGCATCGACCTCACAAAGAAGTACGGCGACGTTTTCGCAATCAACTCGATTGACCTAGAGCTAGAAAAGGGCGACCTGTTCGGTTTCATCGGGCCCAACGGTGCCGGTAAAACGACGACGATGCGGATCATCTCGACGTTGCTGCAGCCCTCTTGGGGCGAAGCGTACATTGACGGGAATTCAATCTATACGAATCCCAAAGAGATTCGTCGCCTTGTGGGCTATATGCCGGACTTCTTTGGCGTCTACGACGACATGAAGGTGATCGAGTATCTCGAGTTCTTTGCCGCTGCATATCGGATCAAAGGACCAGCACGTCGCAAAGTGTGCGAAGAGATGCTGGACGTGGTCGACTTGGCATTCAAACGCGACGCTTTCGCGAACACACTTTCACGTGGTCAAACGCAGCGTCTTGGCCTTGCCCGGGTCATGTTGCACGACCCGCAAGTGTTGCTGCTAGACGAACCGCTTTCAGGTTTGGATCCGCGAGCCAGAATTCAGATGCGGAATCTGCTTCGGCGGCTTGGGCAGATGGGAAAGACGGTGATCGTTTCCAGCCACATTCTGCCAGAGCTTGCAGACGTGTGTAACAAGATCGGCATCATCGATCGCGGTGTGATGAACAAGCAGGGTGTCGTCACGGATGTCATCCGCGAGCTGCGACAGAATCACGTTTTGCACATTCGAGTACGTGATGAGTCGCAGGCTGCCGCCGACTTGGTTCGAGCTTTGGATGTGGTCGACAAGGTCGAAATCGACGAAGCGGGTAAGCTTACGGTGACCCTGCAAGAAGGTGTTGAAGACTACTCCGAGATTTCGACACAGCTAGTTCAAAATGGGCACCGAATCGTGGAGTTCCGCGAGGACGAGTTGAACCTCGAGTCGGCCTTCATGGCGTTGACCAAAGGCATGTAGCTTTCGGTCTCTGTATTGCCAAGCGAATCAAGCTGCCAAATGTTCGGGGCCCTGTAGGCCCATTGCAAACCAAGCCACGTATCTGAACTCGCGATAGCCGGCTCACAATTTCCACGTTGATGGTTTGCGCCATCAAATTTGCGGCGCAATCACCACCGGGCCGCTCAGTTCTTCTTTGACTCAAAATCTTGGACGCATTGCTGCGTTTCTCTGGGGAGATTCCGACCAATCGGGCCGTTGTGGCCACCATTGCGTTTGCAGAGTCTTTTCCATGAGCCTTCTTCGAATCCGTTGTCGTCCGAAGGGTAACGGCGGCCGGTCCGCCAGCCAATCGAACACGAATCGAAGAAGGGAGGACACCATGTCTGTCCGCAAAAACACGCGAAGTCTTCAGTTAGGACGTGGTATTGAGAGACTGGAAGCACGCCAGATGTTTGCTGACGGGACCGCCATCGTTGAGTTCGTTAGCAAACCATCTGAAATCCTCAATGATGACCCGGTCGACATTACCGTTCGCTACATGCTGACTGGCAACTCCAAGAATGGCCCGTGGGACGTTAATTCGCTGGCTCTCTACGACAACGACACGGTGATCAACGACAAGATTCGCGAGACCACGAGTCTTCGAATTAGCAGACAGGATCGCTGGTACCAGCACACCTTTCACGACGTAGACCTCGCAAATTTCGTCGACTCGACAGATGGGTCGGTCGATCTTTTCGCGCAGGTGAAGATCGACGACAAGAAACTCAACTTCGTAGATGCCAAGGACAGTACGCCGATCTACGAGATTCAGGCCTACTCAGATTTGGAGGCTTCAGGAATCAGCGTCAGCGACCGTACTGTAGAACCAGGGCAAGCCATCTGGGTCAACTTTAATGTTCGCAACAACGGCGTTGCTGCGGCGCGGGCTTCCGAAACTGGCGTCATGTTTTCGAGCGACGCGACGATTGGCAGGTCCGACCGACTTGTCGGTCTGGAGTCTCTCTGGCGATTGGGGCCCGATAAGACCAATTCTGAACGACGTCGAGTTACGATTCCAGAAAACGCAGTGGTCGGCGAGAGCTACTACATTGGGACGATTGTCGACTATGGCAACGACAACAACGAGGGCACTGGTGAATCGAACAACAATTCCGCGCAGCCAGTTCGGGTGACGGTGGTCGATCCCCGTGCTGACTTGGTGGTTAACTCAATTTCAGTCGAGCATCGCGCCTCCAACTTCATCGTCGAGACCGTCTCTCCCGGTCAGGGGCTCAAGTTAAATACGGAAATCGGCAACGTCGGAAACTCACGTGCCTCGCTGTTCAACTTGGAGTTCTATTGGTCCTCGACACACAACGGCACAACACAGAAGATCGCCGACAACTGGATCGCCACAATCAACGCGGGGAATACGAATGATGAATGGACCTGGCACACGGTTCCTGACGTGCCATCGGGAACCTACTACATCACCGTCGTAGCGGATTCTGAAGCTGAAGTTGGCGAATCGAACGAAGCGAACAATTCGCTGTCGATTCCCGTCGAAGTCTACAACCACAAGACTCTGATTGATTTCGTTCCCGGTGTCACCGTGATCACGCCTGGATTTCAACTTTCCGGATCAGAAGATGGGACTCCTCAGAAGTACACCATGGAAATGGCGGAAGCGATTCTGGAGCGAGCGTATGGTACCGGCTCTGATCGCGGCAGTATCTTCATCAGCGATCCCCATACCGGCGAATGGGTGAGTCCGGGCGAGCGTTTTGACGACAACCTGTTTGGCAGCTGGCGAGAGAACTCGAACGATGCCAACGATGAAATCGTCTTGATCTATGATTGGAGCTGGGAGTCCAACCGCATCAACAAAGGATGGAGCGAGGCTGCTGGAGACAACCTGTTCGCCGGTCTCGCAGACGAGTTCGCGATCGGCGATCAGACGATCGATCTGCTTGATCGCCCATTGCACTTCATTGGCGCAAGTCGGGGTACCGTTGTTAACACACACGCCGTGAGGCGAATCGACGAGTACTTCCCCGAAGTGACGGTTGACCACTTTACGACGCTCGATCCCCATCCCGCGAGCGGAGCCGGCCTGATCGCGGATTATGGAAGCGAAGACAAAGAACTCGTGCTTCCGGGAAACGTGGCTTATGCGGACAACTTCTTCCGACGAGACAGGTTCTACGAGGCTCCGGACCCTGACTTCAATGGCGTCGAAGTGCCGGGAGCCGTAAACCTGGAACTCAATGAGTCGACGCTAACTTTCTCAGGAAGCCCCTTGGAACACTCGGATGTGCCAATCTGGTACATCGGTACGATCGTTCCGCACGCAGATAAGATTCGCATATTCAACGTCAACAACATTCTCTACAAGGATTGGTGGAATGCCCGCGAGACTTTTTCACCTGGCATTGAAACACTCAGCGGTAGAGCTCTTGTCGGTTACGCCTATAGTCGTATTGGCGGACGCACGCCACATACAGAACTGATGGATCGTTCGCAGTTCGCGTTCGACGAGAAGCCGGCGAGTTTGTTCAACGGTGACTTTGAATATGGCAACCGAGCGTTGAACAACATTCCAGGTTGGGAACGCCACGGTGGAGGCGGCGCTGGAGACCTGGACGGCGGCTACTTGCAGCTGGCAAACGGGGACGCAACGCGCACGCACAATCTAACGTACTTCCCTTCCGATGTAACCGCCGTGGAGTTTGACTATCGCGTCAACGATGCCGACGCGGAAGACGTACTACGCGTTAGCGTGGGCGATAGAACACTTGCCGAAATTACGCTTACGGAACCTCAGACAGATATCGTTCGAGACTACGCCGTACCACTCAATTTCGAACACGATGGCTTCGTCGATTCACTTTCCTTCGCCTTGATCAATCCGAATGGCGAGTCGCTTCAATCTGCGGTACGAATCGACAACGTCGAATTGGTGAACCTTCCCTTTGACACCGTTCCACCAGATGACACGCCCGTTAGTTGCGACGTAACAGGAGACGGATCTTGCAATGCGATGGATATCGACGCCATCCATGCCAGCATTCGAAATTCAACGTTTCAGGCCGCAGCTGACTATGACGGAAACGGTCAGGTAACAGCAAGTGACGCGGATTACTGGATCAGCGAACTCATGAATACCTCCCGGGGTGACGCCAATCTCGACGGGTCGATTGACTTCTTAGATTTCTTGCTGGTCAGTGCAAATTACGGGCAACAAGCTGGTTGGCGTGCCGGTGACTTTGACGGCGATGGCTCGGTCGCGTTTGCCGACTTCTTATTCCTCAGCCAAGACTTTGGTCAGAGGACGGTAGCGACTGGGGCAACGTCGGACGGATGGTCAGACCTGCACGATCAAGTACTGGCAGAATTCGCTTCGAGCAACGGAAAGATCTAACGCGTCGCGATGGCATCAGTGTCTAGCTTCAATAAGGGAGGCCTACCGTGCTAAGATGGACGCGTTTACCACGCCTCCCGTTTTCAACAAGACTAACCGTGAACCTCACTGAAATCCTTGAATCGGCAACCTCTGGCGATGCGGTGGCACGGGCGGAGCTGATTGAAATCGCGTACCAAGACCTCAAGAAGTTGGCGAACGCACGGATGCGAGACCAACGGCTTGATCATACGCTCACGGCGACGGCGCTCGTGAACGAGTTATCGTTGAAACTGCTGAAGGAAAGCCGTATCGAGGCAAAGACGGGGAAGCAGTTTTACGCTTTCGCTTCGACAGCAATGCGAAACTACCTGATCGACCACGCACGTGGTAAGGCGCGAGCCAAGCGTGGTGGAAAACTTGGAAAGTTCTCATTTGAGGAAGCTGTACTTGCCTGCGAAACCCAGAGCGCCGAACTGCTGGCCTTGAACGATGCCTTGGAAGAATTGACCAAGATCGAACCGCGAAAAGCACAGGTCGTCGAAATGCGCTACTTTGGCGGGATGTCCAACGCCGAAGTCGCAGAAGCTCTGAACATTTCGATGGCCACGGTGAAACGAGATTGGACCGTTGCCAAAAGCTGGCTGATTTGCGAACTCTCGAGCGACGACGCATTATGAACCGCGAATTGCAGGCAATTCAAGTGATGGAGGCCGCGCTCGATCTACCAAGTGACGAGCAAGAGGCATACATCAACTCAGCCTGCGACGGCGACTCGCAATTGCTGCATAAGGTCCGAGCACTACTAGGTGCGGCCGAGGATCAAACCAAGTTTTTGGCAACACGATCGGACTACTCTTCCATTCACTCGACGCCAACGACGCGGGAGCGAATAGGCAGCTATCGTATCATTCGTGAAATTGGTCGCGGTGGGATGGGAATCGTCTATGAAGCCGAGCACGATGCAATGCAGCGACGTGTCGCGCTTAAGGTTCTTTCTGCAGGCTCGTCGCCTTCGGAAAACCAACTGGCTAGGTTCTATCGCGAAGCCCGCGCTGCCGGTCAACTACATCACACAAACATTGTGCCGGTGTTCGAAGTCGGCAGCGCAGATGGATTGCACTACTACACCATGCAATACATCGAAGGCGCCAACCTAGACGTTGTCATCGATCAGATACGAGAGCTTCGCAAGTCCGCCCCGGAGGATACCACGGCTGAGTTAGGACGTACGATCGCTGGACGCTTACTGGCGAAGTCGACACCCCATGAGTCTAGTTCCACGAGCAACAGTGATTCGCCTCCCGCAACGAAACAACGCGAACCGAATGTCGTTTCTCAACGAGGCGACTCGACAGACTCGGTCTTTGGATCATCGGACTGGTCGTCCAGCTCGAATGGTCGCGATGCATACTTTCGCCGAATTGCCGCGATCGGGATCCAATCCGCCGAAGCGATGGACTACGCCCATCAAAACGGAACGCTTCATCGCGACATTAAGCCAGCCAACTTGATTCTTGATACGCACGGTATCGTTTGGGTGCTTGATTTTGGGTTGGCCAAGAGCGGTGACGATAATCTAACGATGACGGGAGATGTCGTTGGCACGATCCGCTACATGGCACCTGAACGTTTCGATGGAAAAGCCGACGCGCGAAGCGACATCTTCAGTTTGGGACTGACGCTTTACGAACTAACAACGCTTCAGTATGCCTTCGATGCAAACGATCGAAGTTCACTGATCAAGCAGGTGACGACACAGGAGCCGCGTTCTCCACGCGCGGTAGATCGACGAATTCCTCGCGACTTGGAGACGATTATTCTTAAGTCGCTCGATCGCAACCCGCATCGCCGCTATCAAACCGCGGCAGCCTTGGCCGATGACCTAAGGCTGTTCATCATGGATCACCCGATCGAGGCACGACGGATTTCGCCTTTGGAACGTGCGTGGCGTGTCTGTCGTCGTAACCCCGTTGTCTCAAGTCTCATTGCGTCCCTGCTCGCGATGTTGATCCTAATTGCAATTGGGTCTACTCGGTTCGCGTACGTCTCCAATCAGCAGAAAAACCAAGCTTTAGCGGCCGAAAACTCGACCAGACAACGTCGCTATGAGCTGAACTATCAAACAGCTCGTGCAGTTCGACAAAGCGAACGATTGGGACGCAGATTCGATGCGTTGGCTTCCATCCAGGAGTCCGTCGAGCTGCTTCCGACGCTCGATTATTCGCCACGCCAGATCGAAGAAGAACGCGCGAAACTGCGCACGGAAGCCGCGGCTGCACTGGGTCTATTTGACATGCAACCTGCGCGGACGTGGCCCGCTCACTCGACCGTCGCGCGAATCGTAGCATTCAATCGATCTCACACGCGCTATGCCCAACCTGTGGCAGATAGCGGTGATGTTCGAATCATGCACGTTGATGCCGATTCACCCGATCAAATCCTCCGATCAGAATACGGTCAAGCCTACGACGTGCTCTTCAATGCTGACGAACGCTTTCTGATTTCCAAAAATCAGCGTGGCAGTACGCACCTGAGCATTTGGAAGTTGGACGAAAACTCCCAACGCAATGAAGAGCAGCGACGCGCAGAGAGGGACCCAAATGATTCTGCGATTTCAACTGAAGCATCGATATCGACCGAGCCGTTTATTCATGTTGCAACGCACTATCATGGCACCGCCACTTTTTCCGGCGATGGCAAAACGGCAGCCCTGAGTGAAAAGAAGACCGTTGCGATTTTCGATCTACCTTCGGGCAAGCGCCGACTCACGGTTCACACAGGCTATGCACCCAAGCACGTAGAACTGTCTGAAGACGG
>CAYQMZ010000070.1:0-16315 GCA_964418725.1 uncultured Pirellulaceae bacterium | reverse complement strand
AGCTTGATCATCTGGGGGACCACGATTTGGATGAAGTTGGCGAAGAAGAAGGCGGCGACGAGGAGTGGGAAGAGGTAGACGAATGGGACGAGGAAGAAGGCGAGTGGGAGGACGGTGAAGAGTGGGAGGAGTAACCGCACTTCCCAATCACTCAAGTTTCTAGCTAGTCGCTAGTCGTCGTTCTATCTCACTTCGCGATCTGTCGAAATCCAGCGCCGTTCCGTAACGCCCTAGGCGACAGTGAGAGCGCTATCCGAATGGCGCTCACGTCCAGAGTTACCCTGCGCTTGCTTGGAAAATCAACATACCTCTTCCAGTTCGCAAGAGCTACAAGCCGAATTGCCAGGGCCAATAGGCAGTAGCAGCAAGTCACAATCGTAAATGAGAAAGGCTCCCCGCCCGGAATAAGCCAGACGGGAAGCCTTTCTCACCCAGTCGACGACAAATCCATTTGCACGTCGACAGCCGACTTACGACCTAGCGGCCGTTCTTTTGAGTAGCTGCGTTTCCATTCGCTTGGCCGTTTTGTCTTTCGCGTTGAATAGCTTCATAGACCTCCTGACGGTGAACAGGGATGTCTGTTGGAGCATCGATGCCAAGTCTTACCTTGTCACCTCGCACATCGACCACAGTGATCACAATGTTGTCTCCAATGATGATGCTTTCATCTCGATGTCTGGACAGGACCAACATTTCAAATTCCTTTATCTTCAGCAGTTAGCATCCATGGGACGCAGAAATGTCTGCCGACGCGGCGTGCCACGCTGTCATCAATGATGCACAGTGAGCGAAGTCGACCTTTTAATTTGCTGCTAGCTACCCCGCGTAAAGCCGGAAGGGCGAGACTGCTAGCGTTGCATGATCTACTATCGGCGGCGTGCTATCACGGCAACACTCGGGGAACCGCACAACAAAGAAAATCGCACGGCGAATTTCAACCTACGCGCTTTTTCGTGCCGTTAACGACTGTGCTGGCAATGTGTAGCGCAGAGGCTGGTTATTCGAAGACAGGATCTGTGCACCAACCCCTGTAGCCGGGTTGATGATGATTGGATTGCGCAGATTCAGACAGAGTTCGCGATCGTACTCTGTTAGCACTGACAAGACAGTCAGTTGCTCGGTACCGCTCCAAATCGATGCCAGCTGGCTACGATTCACTTCCAATGCGTAGCCTTTGACGAATTCTCGCGGTTCGACCACAGGAAAAGAAAGGTCGGTATCCTCGACGTTTTGCAGCCAATACAGTGTTCCGTGTCGGCGGTCACCCATCAGCAGCCATCGCATATTCAGTTCAAACCCAAAGATGCCACTAGGAAAAGTGAGCACATCCTCGGTTGATCTTTCAATGGAACCGAAACGCTGTGTTGGAACGCTGATCATGATCGCACCGTTTATGAAACTGTAGCCGCAACGTTTGTGGACGCGGCAATGGTCGGTATATCGGCGTGATCGGCATGAACCCCACAATTCAAATTCACTCAATCGCGAGTGTGCCAGCAGCTAGCGAATCAGCTTCCTCCCTAGTGTCTTGAGTCACCAATTCGTAGGTCCGGATGTCCTGACTCTATTCATTCCTGCCGGACAAACAGGAGTTGGACCGTACAAAGGCCGGTAGGAACCGGGCCCTACTCTTAACGAATCGGGACACTAGTTCGACCTAAGTCGCAGGTGTTTTGAAGTGTTCGCGACAGAGGACGTCGAACCTAAGGCGGCCGAAGCTAAGCCGGCCGCCTCAAGTAACATCGGCCCTATTCTGTTTCCGACTTGTCGTCCGCATCGTCACCATCGGAAGCTTCGTCTTTCGCTTCCTTTTCAGACTCGTAACGTTCGAGTGCTTCGCGGATCTGCTGTATCGGCTGCAGCTCGACGGCTTTCTTTTGCAGCTTGATGGCTTGGTCCAGGTCACCTAGTTCGTAGTGCACGCGGGCCAACGTATCCATTACAGAAGCGTCTTTTCCATCGGTCAGTTCGACGCCACGATCCGCTGCTCGCATGGCGAGTTTAAGTTCGGTGTCGTTCTTTTCGCCCGGCCCTGATGCGATCATCCATGCAAGTTCATTGAGAGCTCGGGGATCTGACCAATTGGATTCCACCAATTCCGCCCGTAGCACTGCCAGTTCCTCTGGGCGTTCGGCCTGTTGAAGAATGCGAGCCTTTAGCATGCCGGTTTGTAGGCCGCCGAATCCCCGGTCTTCGAGATCATTGAGAATCTTGAGTGCAGCGTCCCAGTCATCGTTTTGGAACGCCTTGCTCAGTTTCCGCTGAGCTTGTGTCATCGCGCGTTCCGTTCGCTGTTCCTGTTCGTACTTGGCCGCCGCAGCGTCGCGGTCCCATGAGTCAGCAACGACCGCTGCCAGTGCGTCGTCCATGGACATTGGATGGCCAATCCACTCGATGTGTTGGTCTTTGCCGACGATAAAGGCACATGGGATCCCATTTCGTCCGGCGGCTCGCATATAGTCGGCTGATGTCTGGCGGTCTTCGTCAATTGCCAGCGTATATTTGATGACGTCGTCCCACTTGCCGCCCTCGCGAGAATCCCTTTCTAAAAAGCTTGTGACGGTGCCCTCGTTTTCGTCCGTGATTCCAATGCAGTGAACGCGATCGCCATACTCACGTTGAAGTTCGCTGATGTGCGGCATTCCCCTTAGGCATGGGCCACACCAGGTAGCCCAGAACTCGACGACGTAAACTTTGCCATCAGCAAAGGCTTCGGCTTCTTCTCCCTTAACCCATTTGGCAATGGAAATTGCCGGAGCCGCGTCTCCGACAGTCAGGAATTTCTCTTCGGCCACTTCTTCCTTTTGGGCTACCTCATCGTTTGCAGGAAGAATGCGAGAGTTGGGTGCCGAGTTTCCGAAGACTTCGTATTGATCAAACTGCCAGACGACTTCGCGCGTCTTGGGATCGATTTCAACTAGCAGCGGGTTCCTGGGGCCGGCGTGGCAGTTGCCGATAACGTAGTTCCCGTTCGGAAGTACTTCCAACGTGGTGACCCAAGCCAATTGGATGCCAGGCAGGTCGTTCTGGTGGATCTGCCAAACGATCTGTTTGTCCGGAGTGACTTCCAGCACGCTGTGTCCGTTTCCGGTTGCGATCAACGTATTTCCGTTTTCCAACCTCAATGCACCGAAGCATTTGTTGCCCCAGGCTCCCAAGCCATGACCGCCTTGTGCTGCTTTGCCGAACATGGGGATGGCGTATTCCCAAACAACTTTGCCGCTTTCATCGTATTCGCGAACAGTCCCGTCGCGTTCGTGGCAGACAAGGTAGTGTCCGTTGTCCAATTTACGGGCCAGTCGGGTATCGGTGTGCGGATGCGGTTCGTCAATCTGCAGCTTGAATTCCTTTTGAATCTCACCGTCGCGATTGATTTCAATGATCCGCCCAGAACCCGATTCCGCGATCATCACATCACCGTTCGGTAATGGCTGAAAAGCATGCACCTCGATTTTCTTTCCGTCGTTTCCGTTCGCCTTCGAGGCATCGTAGCTCCATACGACTTCTTTCGTTTCCGGGTCGATTTCGACGACCTCTCGCATGTTCCGCTGCACCATGAAGTGGCCGTTGGGTAACACATGCAGGTCATGAATGCCGCCCCATTTCATTTCCCATTCGACTTCACCCTCCTCATTGACGATGGCCAATTTGTCATTGCCCTGCATGAGGACGCGGTGACCACCAAACAGGCTCGACACCAGCGTCAGCAGGATGGCGAGTGGCAACAAACGTACGAAGAATTTGGCTGGCATGAGTGGAGCTCCAGGCAGGAAAGCAAACGCGATTTCCTCGCGTTCCTGTATTCGACGAGATTCTCAGAAAGGAATGGTCGAGAAAGTGACCACCCCTGTGACGTCAGCATGGCAAAAACCTGCCATGATCTCAACCGTTTGTGGGGATCAAGCGTGTCAGGAAGGCGTTCCGGCTGTTCGGGGGGGAACTGCGCTACAAACAAGGCCTGTTTCGATGCGGTCGAAACCTTCCTATATTCAGTCGGTTCACAACCTCCTCGCCTGGACGGCCAGTTTATGTCAAACCCCACACAGATTGATCTGAAGTCGTACGTCCGCGATATCCCAGACTTTCCAAAGCAAGGTATTTTGTTTCGGGACATCACGCCATTGTTGGCGTCGGCGGAGGCATTCGGTGCCGCCATTCAGCGGTTCTGTGAACCGTTTCGTGACAAGAACATCGACATGATTGTCGGTGCAGAAGCCAGAGGGTTTATTTTTGCGCCGCCGATTGCGATGGCACTGGGAGCGGGATTCGTTCCTGTCCGTAAACCCGGAAAGTTGCCCGGAGAGACGCATCGTCTTGATTACGATCTTGAATATGGCAGCGACGCATTGGAAATTCACGCCGACGGGGTTCAGCCGGGCCAACGAGTCTTGGTGGTCGACGATCTGTTGGCGACCGGTGGCACAGTCGAAGCTTGTTGCAAGTTGGTCGAGCAAGCTGGGGCCGAGGTCGTCGCCTGCGCCTTCCTGATCGAACTCAAGGCATTGGGTGGTGCAGAGAGAATTGCACCCCACGAGTGCTTTGCTCTGCTGGACTATTGAGAAGTTCAGCTTTCGCTGATCGAGCGCTTCCGACCTTGTTGTCAGGTCAGTGGTCGGTTCTCTGAGAACCAAAAAGAGAAGCCGTCCCTAAAAGGGACGGCCCTTATCGTAATCGACAAGGACCAAAATCCCGTCGTTTGCAAAATGGCCCCAAGAATCAATTGCGGACTCATGGGGTTAGACACATCTGCTTGCGTCGTTTTCCATCCTGGAAGAGTAGAAAAGTACTTTGTGAATTGCGTTTTCGCAATTCAATTCTGACAAAAAACTCTGAGATTTTGGTGCTCTCGTTAGGAGCTCAAACCGTTGAGTTCTGTTGGCGTCACGATGTGGGTAAAACGCCCCCCACTGTCGTACCACCCGGGTCGCAAGAAGCGACACCAAGAGAGATTCAGGACGAAGTGTTCACTGAGCCCTAAGGACGAGTCGAAAGATACGATCGCTCGCTTGAATGCCAGGATTTCAGTGTGAAAGAAGTCCAGGCCGCGACACGCCAGGTGCTTGCCGACGACCGATATCGGCTCGCCAACGACCGCGAAATCTTGGTCCGAGATCGGCGTCAGCTCGATTAGGTTTGGAAACGGAGTACGGTCACCTCGGCGGCGTTCGGCATTGGGCCGCGGCGGTCGAGTTAGTTCCAAGACACGCGAAACGTATTCGGTGACAGCTGCGTCGGATTTTTCGACGACAGACCACTCCGGTACGAGAAGACTCATTGTTGCCTCATCAAGATTTAGATCACATCAGCGGTTAGATCCGCGGTGCATCAGAGGCGTACAGTTCCAGATCAAACTCGGCACACACATCTGAAGGGCGAGAATCGCCACAACTGCTCTCTCGACAATTTCGAGCCAGAGAAGTTGCCACTAATACCTAGTACACGATTCAAGGGGCGTCAAAGTATTTAACGCGAATCGGTTGAGAGCTCACCGCCGACACTCGTGTGCTTTGGTGACAAAATGCGTTCAGAGCGACTTGCTGACCGCTCGCTGTGACGGTGCACCGTGGCGATTAAGCAGCAGGGCGCGGTTGCGAGAAAACGGCTCGTAGTTCGGGTCCAGCTTCATGCCCACATCAAAGAGACGTTGCACCATCGCAACGTCGCGCTCTTGAGCCGAAAGTAACGCCCAGTTGTTGATGCACGCTCGCAGATTGCTTTGTGCAGGCTTGTCGGCTGAGTCCAGAACGCAGCATGCCCAAGTGCTAAGCAGCGCCGTGGGATACTTGTCGCTTGTCAGAGCCCGAACGCCGCGGTTGTAGAAGATTTTGCCGACGAATTGCGTGTTCGTCAGTTGCCGGCTTTCCAGCAGTGACGCTTGGGTCAGGGGAGAGATCGCGTTGGCTGTCGACGACGCGGTGGTTTCGATGACATAGCCTACGGAATCCGAGACGGGGGCCCAGCACTGTACGTGAGACGGTTCCCATAAGACGCGTATCTCGACGCCGAAAGCTTGGCAGAACTCTTTGTAAAGCACGGTTGCCGTGAGGCAGTTGAATTCTTTTTGCTCCACCGTTTTGCCGACATCGAACAGGTCTGCTCGATATTCTCCCTGCAGGAAATCGGCTGACAGATGACCGAAAATTGCACGTAGTTTCGGGCGTCTCGCCAAGTTGGCAGGCATGGTCGCCTTGCATCGCTCAATGCTTCGATCCAACTTTGATCGCAGCAACTTGAGTTCGGCGTCTTGATGGCCAGAGATCAGCAGCGACGCATCGAAAAGGGAATGGCGGTCAAGTCGTGCGTCGGCCACGTCCTCCAGTAGCGTCCACTCGCGAGACGACCAAACAGCGAACTCGTCGAAGCGTTTGAACACGCGCGGATTGATCTCAATCTTTGTGTGAACAGCTACCGGTTTCGTGCGGATCGTGGTTTGCGCAAGGGCCAGCCGCGAGCAGGACAGTATGAGCAGTCCAAACAGCAATCGCAGCGCAAGCAACATGGCCAACCAGTTCACCAAAGAAACACGATGGTAAAAACTAGCCGTCAGCTGTTGGGTAGCCGTGGCGATTGCGTTGACTTTGTGCCACGTTGCAAGAATGTGGGGTTGGCTTTGCGGCCTTTGCTGCTTTTGCTGCCTCCGCGGTGCCTTTGGCAGCCGCGTTGATGCCGATTGGCCAGGCCGGTGGCGGGTTTACGATCAACCGGGCGGGTTAGAACTGATCACGAAGTGTCGCCGTATCACTCGGTCACCCTGAAACGGAAATCGATTGAGCGTTAGTCTTCTTCGGGGAGCGTGTGACCCATTTTGATTCTTTTGGTCCGAAGATAGTTGGCATTGTGCTCATTGACCGTTGGGGTGATTGGAACCTGGTCAGCTTCCAATTCAAAGCCACCATAGATAAACGCGTCCGTTTTCTTGGGGTTGTTGGTCATCAGGCGAACTTTGCTGAGCCCTAGGTCCTTGAGGATCTGAATGCCCACGCCGTAGTCGCGAGGGTCAGCCTTATAGCCCAAGGCTAGATTGGCCTGCACCGTATCCATTCCCTTGTCCTGCAGGGCGTATGCCTTGATCTTCTCGCCCAACCCGATACCGCGACCTTCCTGAGGCAGGTATACCAGCACGCCACAGCCCTCCTTGGCGATCATGTCGAGGGCTAGGTTGAGCTGATCTCCGCAGTCGCATCGCAGGGAGTCGATCAGATCCCCAGTGAAACATGAGGAGTGCATTCGGACCAGTGGTGACTCTTGCGAGCTCAAATCACCCATGACCAGTGCGATCGGCTCCTGAGACTCGTATTTGACGCCGTAGCCAATGATCTTGAAAGGGCCGCGTTGCGTCGGCAATTCGGCCTCACCTGTTCGGAATACCAGTTGTTCGCTTCGACGGCGATAGCGGATCAACTGTTCGATAGTGATCATTGGTAGGTCGTATTTTTCGGCGACTTGTAACAGTTCGTCCCGCGAGGCTCGGTCTCCTTGCTCGTTGAGGATTTCGATAAGTACGCCGACGGGAGTTAGGCCCGCGAGACGCATCAGGTCAACCGAAGCTTCTGTGTGTCCGGCCCGCCGCAGAACTCCGCCTTCCTTGGCAATCAATGGATTCACGTGCCCTGGCGTCACAAAGTCGTCAGGATTGCTCGTACTGCTCGCCAGAGTGTGGATCGTCTTGCAGCGTTCTTCCGTCGTAATTCCGGTTTTCACATCGCGGTGATCCACGGTGATGGTGAATGCCGTATGGAGTGGACGCGTCGGGTCTGATGACTTCATTGGATCTAATTTCAGGCGTTCCGCATCACTGGGGAGCATGGGGACGCAAAGCATGCCGCGTCCTGCAGTGATCATAAAGTTCACCATTTCCGGAGTGATTAGCTCCGCGGAACAGATAAAGTCGCCCTCGTTTTCCCGATCCTCGTCATCGAGCACGATCACGATCTTCCCGTCGGCGATGGCGGATACTGCTGCTTCAACCTGCGAGAAATCGTTCGACACGTTTTAGACTCCTGAATTCGGCCGCATTGTCGCCAGGATCGACGACCGCACGGTGCGACTTGCTCTACTCTGAGGAAAACCCAGGACTATTATAGACAGGAGCAGGTTAGCCGACTGCCCGGCCGGATCTGATGCCAGCACGAACGCAAACTAAAGAAGCTCACTATGTCTTGGCCCGTAAATCGACAATCACCGGTTAGTGTTCTTTCTCAGATAGTCGAGATAACTCCAGGTCGCACATGCATCCGTAGCGTCCGCAAACTTGGCTCTGGGGTAGGGCTGCTTCCTTGGGTACTTGCGTGTTGTTTCGGTCTGATTGGCGGCTCGCTCAGTCTGGCTGACGAGGCGCTCGTCTCGAAATCTGACGAAGTTGAAGTGACCTACAGCGTTGAGTACGCCACGTATGACGAGCGTGACCTGAAAGGCAAGGCGACTGGTCGTAAACGGAAACTGTTGACGGACGTCTACCTGCCCAAAGGCGAAGGACCGTTTCCTACCGTCCTGATGGTGCACGGCGGCGCTTGGTTTTCGGGTAACAAGGCACACGTGACGCTTCATGCTCGAGACGTTGCCAAGGCCGGTTATGCCGTCGTAGCGATCAACTATCGGCTCGCGCCCAGCTATAAGTTTCCCGCTCAGCTTCACGATTTACGGAAGGGGCTGAGTTTTATTCAGCAGAACGCTGACAAGTACCGCTTCGATACGAAGCGTATTGCGGGATACGGGTATTCAGCGGGAGCCCACTTGGTTGCCTTGTTGGCTGTCACCCAAAACGAACCTGCTGGGCAAATCGAACCCGTCCAGCAAAACGAACCCTTCCAGCAAAACGAACCCTTCCAGCAAAACGAAGCTGTGCAGCAAACCGAGGCAGACGTTAAGCCAAGCGAAGCATTGCCGAAGCTAACTGCCGTGGTTGCCGGTGGGGCCCCATGCGAATTCAGTTGGATTCCCAGTGACTCGCAGCGTCTTGCCTTCTGGTTGGGTGGTTCACGCGAGGACCGTCCGGAGGCATACAGGGATGCCAGCCCCGTCAGTTTTGTCGATGCCCATGATCCGCCCACGTTCTTCTTCCACGGAACAAAGGACCAGATTGTTCCTCTCGAGAGTGCTCGGAAGCTCGAGACGCTGCTCACCAAGCAGGGCGTGACCACTGGCTTTCAAGAGATTCCTGAGGCCGATCACTTACGAGCGTTCATCAATCCAAAGTCGCGATCGACGGCCATTCAGTTCTTGGATCGTCATCTTGGCGAGACGGTCAAGGACTAGAGCGACTGAACCGCCACTCGACCAATCGCCAGTCCATCAACAAGCCAATCCACCATCAACTGGCCTCATGCTTTTCGGCCGCCCTATTTGTTTGTGTCTCCGATAAAGCGGCATCCTGTTATGATGCGACCATGATGTTGGATCGTGATGAATATGTAGAACAGGCGTACTTCTTTCGCGTTTTGGTCGACCGAATGAAGGAAAACGTGCCAATGCAGGAGGTGTTGCGCGTCGCGGAAGACGAGGTGCTCTCAACCACGAAGCTGCCGATGGCGATCAGCTATCTGAAGAGTGAGTTGCAGTTAGTGGGATCGGTTTCACCGGCGATGAAGAAACTGGGGCACTACTTTACGGCCTACCAAACGTGCGTGGTTGCGGCCGCTGAGAAAGAAGCCGGTCGCTTCGACATGCGTGTCGCGCTGAACATTCTCCGATTTCTGGCTGAATTCTTGGCCAAGTCGCCGGACCGTCAGGCTGTGTTCCTGTACCAGTTCGAAGTGCTGTGTCGGAATCGCCTGGGCTATGTCGAGGGTTTGGACGCTATGGCGAACGATCCTGTTTACGATCAAGAGTGGTCGGAGTGGATCCACGACGTTCGTCGTCAGATCGGCATGGTGGGGCTAGCTGAGCTTATCTATGTACGGAGTGATCATTACTTGCAACATCGAAAGCGACGAGCAGGTACTCAGGTGGAACCAGAAAAACCGATACTGTTCGGCGAAAAGGAAGGCAAGATTGCGCTCGCGAATCGAAAGAAGGATCCCCTGTTGTTGTTCGCGGCTTTGCAGCGTCACCTTGACTATCCGAAGGTTCCACGACTGGAAAAAGCGGACCTGACGGAGGAGATCCTGCCGCTGCTAGTTCGGCGGATGGAGCGAGTCGAGCATCGAATGAAGCTGCTGGAGGAGGAACAGCAAGGCGGGATCGATATCACAAAATTTTATACTCCGCCGGACGGTCCCAATTGACGTCTCGTCGGTGGCATATTGTCGGCCGGTCGCTTTGCGTTGCTCGGCACAATCTCTGGCTGCATGGCGCTGGTCAGGCGAGCCCACAGGGATCTCAAAAAAGTCTGCAGTTCCAGCCGGAAACGGGTTTTTGTCCTTCTGCCGTAGCTACTGCATGTGTATATTTCCAGCAGTAGCGGATCTAACCAATCTAGCTTCATTGCTAGTCCGGCTCGTCGATAGGTTTCACTCCAC
The DNA here is from genome assembly GCA_964418725.1 of uncultured Pirellulaceae bacterium. Lineage (GTDB taxonomy): Bacteria > Planctomycetota > Planctomycetia > Pirellulales > Pirellulaceae > CAYNJG01. The sequence continues at coordinate 5,858 of CAYQMZ010000070.1, read as the reverse complement.
CGAGTTACTGCAAACACAGATCACTCGACTCTTACTTGCAAGAGTGTCCCGTCGACTTCTGCAGCCTACGACAGAGTTTCTCTCGGTCGTGACAGCGCGAGTTGTGGAGCAACCTGCTCCCTGATAACCGTGTCCCAACTCGAAGTCTCAGTTCGTTCCCATCCCGTTAACGCGGGATCGCTCATTCAGGCGCGGAACGTCTTGGCGGAGGTGGTCGGCACCACCGGCGACCTTCTTGAGAAGACTTTGGCTTTGTTTGGGCAGATTGGTGTCGGGAGGGCTGCCGTTCTGCCGATACTTCAAAGCAATTGGAGTGGAACGACAGTCTTTTTTCGCGGCAATGGCGGGGCCGACCGTAATTGGGCATGTGCGAACCACCCGATTGAGATTCCAGCTGTTTCGTCGGCCAAACCCGATCTGCTGCTAGCCACTTCAACGTTTCTCATCAAAGTTGCCCTTGGCAAGTTGGTGACAATAATTCCCTGCTAAGCTCCATTCCATACAGCGACTCAAAATCATGGCGACAACCGAAGGGCTCTCTTCCAAAGAAACGGTCCAGCTTGAAAAGGCGACCGTACGTTTCGCAGGCGACTCTGGTGATGGTATGCAGTTGGCTGGTACGCAGCTGACGAATACTTCTGCCCTTGCAGGTTGCGATGTCGCAACATTCCCAGACTTTCCGGCGGAGATTCGGGCTCCGCGAGGCACGCTCGCCGGCGTCAGTGGATTTCAGGTTCACTTCGCTTCGACCGACATCTTCACGCCGGGCGACGAACTAGACGCGTTGGTGGCGATGAACCCGGCGGCTCTGAAGTCGAACCTGGCAGACTTGCAGCAAGGCGGAACGCTGATCGTTGACGAAGCCGCCTTCACCGGGAAAGGCTTGGAGCAAGCCGGCTACGAATCAAATCCTCTAGAGGACGACAGCCTAAAAGCCTATCAGCTGATCAAGGTCGACATTACGAAGCTAACGCGAAATTCGGTCGACGGTCTTGGGCTGAGCATGAAGGAAGCGGACCGCTGCCGTAACTTCTTGGCCATGGGACTCGTCTATTGGCTGTACGGTCGTTCGTTGGAACCAACCCTACGGTTCATCTCGACCAAGTTTGCCAAGAAGCCAACGGTTGTCGAAGCCAACACGAACGCTCTCAAGGCAGGGTGGAACTACGGCGAGACGACAGACGCCTTTGTTAGTAGCTTCCGTGTCGACAAGGCGAAACTGCCAAGCGGTAGCTATCGCAATATGATGGGCAACGAAGCCCTGGCCATGGGGCTGGTCACAGCCGCTAAGCTGAGCGACAAGGATCTGTTCCTAGGCAGTTATCCCATTACGCCTGCCAGCGACATCCTGCACTACCTTGCATCCTATAAGAACTTCGGCGTGCGTACGTTTCAGGCCGAGGACGAAATCGCCGCCGTCACTTCGACGATCGGTGCTGCGTTTGGCGGAGCGATGGCGATCACCACATCAAGCGGCCCTGGTATCGCTCTGAAGGGCGAAGCACTGGGCCTTGGCGTGATGCTCGAACTGCCGATGTTGATCATCAATATTCAACGAGGCGGGCCGTCCACAGGACTTCCTACTAAGACCGAGCAAGCTGACCTCTATCAGGCCATGTTCGGCCGAAACGGCGAATGTCCGATGCCTGTCATCGCAGCACGCAGTCCTTCGGATTGCTTCGAAGTTGCGTGCGAGGCATGGCGTATCGCCACGAAGCTGATGATTCCTGTCATGATCCTGTCCGACGGCTACATCGCTAACGGATCCGAACCATGGCGAATCGTTGATTTCAACGAACTGGAAAAGATCAAGGTCGAGCATCCGACGAAGCCAAACGACGGCGAACACTTCCGGCCGTACATGCGAGACGAGAATCTCTCTCGTCCGTGGGCGATTCCTGGAACACCAGGGTTGATGCATCGCGTTGGTGGTCTGGAAAAAGACGACACCTCCGGAAACGTCAGCTACGATCCAGACAATCACCATCACATGTGCGAGACTCGACAGAAGAAGGTCGAGAACGTCGCTAAATTCATCGGCGATCAAGAAGTCCACGGACCGAAAGAAGGCGACTTGCTGGTCCTGACTTGGGGTGGAACGTACGGCTCGAACTTCACAGCTGTCAGTCGCTGCCAAGCGGAAGGATTGTCAGTAGCCCACGCTCATTTGCGTTGGCTGAATCCTTTCCCAAGCAATCTTGGCGAAGTTCTGAAGAGCTACAAGAAAGTAATCATCCCCGAACTCAATATGGGCCAACTGCGAACCATGATTCGTGCCCAGTACCTTGTTGATGCCATTGGCTACAACAAAGTGAAGGGTAAGCCGTTCACCGTTACCGAGCTCGTTGCCGAATTCAAGCGGCACGTCTAACCCGAACTCGAAACGTTTCACACCGCACACACGATTCAACTCCAACCAACAAGAAGATACATGTCCACTGATCTGCCTGTTCTCGAAGCAAAAGATTTCGCGAGTGACCAGGATGTCCGCTGGTGCCCTGGTTGTGGTGACTATTCGATTCTCGCTCAAATGAAGAAGGTCATGCCTACGCTGGGCGTGCCGCGAGAGAAGATAGCCTTCGTTTCTGGGATCGGTTGCTCCAGTCGTTTCCCTTACTACATGAACACCTACGGGATGCACAGTATCCACGGCCGTGCGCCAGCTGTTGCAACAGGTCTAAAGACCGTGCGGCCCGACTTAATGGTGTGGGTCATCACGGGTGACGGTGATGGGCTGAGCATCGGCGGCAACCACTTGATGCACGCCATTCGGCGTAACTTGGACATCAACATCGTGATGTTCAACAATCGCATCTACGGCCTCACGAAAGGTCAGTATTCGCCAACGTCGCCTCTCGGTAAGGTCACCAAGAGTACGCCGATGGGCTCGATCGACAATCCCCTTTACCCAGCATCGATTGCCATCGGTTGTGAAGGCAGCTTTGTTGCTCGCTCGATCGACACCAACATCAAACATCTCAGTGCTACGCTGAAGCGTGCGGCAGAGCACAAGGGAACGGCTTTCGTTGAGGTGTATCAGAACTGCAATATCTTCAACGATGGTGCGTTCAGTTATGCCACGGACAAAGCTACGAAAGCCGATACCGTGATCGAGCTCGAACACGGCAAGCCACTCATCTTTGGCAAGAACAAGGACAAAGGGATCCGTCTGAATGGCCTAGATCCAGAAGTCGTTGAGCTTGGCAAGGGAATCACCGAAGACGACCTAATCTTCCACGATGAGAAGGCAACCGAGCCAAGTCTTGCGTATACCCTCAGTCGCATGCGGTATCCTGAATTCCCTGAACCGATTGGGGTTTTCCGAGCTGTCGACGCTCCAAAGTACGACGAGCAACTGAATGCTCAGATCGATGAAGCAGTTAGCAAAAAAGGCGAAGGCGACCTGAACTCCATGTATCGTTCGGGCGATACGTGGGACGTGTCGTAAGTCGACACTTTGTCCGCATAGCTATCAAACACCCTAGACCCCACTGTTTGGTGGGGTCTTTTTCTTTTCCGGGTGCCTGTCGAGTTGAAATCGGCAATCTTTCGCTAAATAGAGCAGCCAGTGTTTTCTTGCGCAGCTTTAGCGTACTTCGGCATTTGCGGTGGCTTTGGACGCTACACGCGGCGCGTGGACTCGTCTAGAATTCGGGCTATTGGGGAAGCTTAAGGGAATCTATCAGATCAAACGGATATTCGACTCGGAAGGAATCGCGGTCGCCATCTTCGTTAGGAAACAACAGGAGTCTTAGTTATGGCACTCGTTGATTGGCTGAACGTGCGGATGTTCAACTTCGTCCACCAGAACAATCTGGTCTACAACACCTGTTGGGAAGATCCCCGGCTGGACCGTGTTGCCATGGACATTGGTCCCAAGGACAACATCCTGGTCATCACCTCCGCGGGCTGCAACGCGCTGGACTATGCTTTGACCAGCCCAAACGCGGTTCACGCAGTCGACATGAACCCGCGGCAGAATGCCCTTCTGGAATTGAAGCAAGCCGGCATTCGTCACCTGGAATTCGAAGACTTCTTCTCGATGTTTGGCCAAGGAAGCCACGATGACGCCGCCAAGATCTATCGGCAGGCGTTGCGCTCTTCTCTTTCGCCATGGTCGCGAAATTACTGGGACAAGAAGATCAAACTGTTCGATCGCCGAAAGTCGTTCTACTTCTTTGGGACGTCGGGGCGATTCGCACGATTCATCAATTTCTACGTCGATCGTATTGTGCGAGTCCGGCCTTGGTTGAATGAGTTGCTGTCCGCACAAAATGTGGAAGAGCAACGTGCGATCTACCACGATCACTTGAAGGAGCGTTTTTGGACGAAGCCTTTGAATTTTGCGATGGGGCAGAATGCCACGCTTTCGATGGTCGGTGTCCCTCGCGCACAACGGCAACAAGTTGATAAGCACTACGAAGGTGGCATCGTTCAGTTTATCCACGATTCAATCGAAGCCGTTTTCGCTCGTCTTCCGATTCACGACAACTACTTCTGGCGCGTGTACCTCACGGGAGCCTACACTCCAGAGTGTTGTCCGGAATATCTGAAGCCGGAGAACTTTCAGGCGTTGAAGGACGGTCTGGTCGATAAAGTTCACACCTACACGGATTCGGTTGAAGGTTTCTTGCGAAAGCACGATGTCGAAATTTCACGGTACGTGTTGCTCGATCACATGGATTGGCTTTCGACTCAGTTCTATCCACTGCTCGAATCGGAATGGCAAGCAATCCTATTGCGTGCTGCACCAGATGCTCGAGTGTTGTGGCGAAGTGGCGGGTTGAAGACCGAGTTTGTTGATCGCGTCAACGTGCAGATGAATGGCAGCAATCGAGAGCTAGGTGAATTGTTGACCTACCACACCGACATGGCTGCGGAATTGCACGAACAGGATCGCGTTCACACATACGGCAGTTTCTACATTGCTGACTTGGCCGCGTAAGAACCGGTCATCCGTTGCGTTCGTCGTTTAGGATCTACTACGGTGCGACATGGCATTGCTTGCTGATTTACGGGTTCTGTATCACCTTGTTCTCAAGCCCGTCCGCGGCAAGAGCCATGCCGATCGCATGGAGAGTTTCTACAGCGGGCAGGCTGAAGCCTACGATGATTTTCGCAAGCGGCTACTGCAGGGTCGCCAAGAGCTGTACGACCAGATCGACGTTCCCGAGGATGGTGTTTGGGTCGAAATGGGCGGCGGTACCGGGTCGAATCTTGAGTACCTTGGCGATCGAATCAATCGATTGTCGAAGGTATATGTCGTTGATCTGTCTGAATCGCTGTTGGATGTCGCCAGCAAGCGCGCCAAAGAACGTGGCTGGTCGAATGTTGAAACGGTGGCTGCAGACGCAACTGCGTGGCAACCCGATGGCGGTGCCGACGTGGTTACCTTCTCCTACTCGCTGACGATGATCCCGGATTGGTTTGGCGCGATCGAAAATGCGAAACGCATGTTGAAACCTGATGGGAATCTGGGCGTGGTGGACTTTTACGTCTCGCGCAAGTTCCCCACCGGAGAACACAAGAAACATAATTTCTTTACACGTAGTTTTTGGCCCATTTGGTTTAGTAACGACAACGTGTTCCCATCTGCAGATCACGTCCCGTTTTTGATGCGGCACTTTGACGCGAAGCTATTCACGGAACATCGAGCCAAAGTGCCGTACATTCCGCTCATTCGTGTCCCGTATTACAACTTCATCGGGCAAGCGAAGCAGCCATAGCAACTGGTTTGTATGGTCGAATAGCAACGAACCCGTGGCGAGCGTAAGCCAATGAGGTCCGAACAAAGCCGCTTCTAGCATCACCACTTCCTGGGTCGTTCGCGTCGCCCCAATTCCCCGACACCGTGGTCC
>CAYQMZ010000069.1:0-16443 GCA_964418725.1 uncultured Pirellulaceae bacterium | reverse complement strand
CGACTTGGATGAAGTGGTGCTGGGCAAAGGCGATGGCGCGGTCTCGTGCGAGCGCGGCCGATTGGCTGGTGTCGAAGACGTGTTAGAGTTTCCATTCAGTCACGCAAGCATCCTGAGCTCAAACGCAAAAAGCAGCAAGCGCGCGTACTCGGTGATTCTCGACCGCCTCAAGTAAAACGCGCATCGACCGTTCGTGGTGGACGCCGGCTACCCCGCCCCCACTACAATCTCTCGCGAGTGAGCAGTTGCTCGGCAAGATGAACTCAATTTTTCGTCGCACACCACGTCCAATGCCGATCGCTGGTTGCCTGCACCGTATCAGGCGAGAAACCTAGCTCCGCAACGAAATCACGGATCTCACTTAGCGTAAAGGCAGCTCGCAGCGAGTCGTCGAACATCTTCTGCGCCTCTTCGGCTTCGGAACCGGCATAGGTCTCTACCAATTGCCGGACGTCGTCGTCCGAACTGGGGCGCATCAAATCACGGAAGAACAACATGCCTTCCGGTTTGCATACCCGAACAGCCTCGGAAAACGTGGACCGAGGATCCGGTACGTGGTGAATGATGCTGTTGGAAATCACAACTTGAAACCGATTGTCATCGATCTCCAATTGCTTCGCGTCGCAATGCCCCAACATGATTCGCTCGGTGTTGGAACTTAGTTCAATATTTAACCGAGCCACGTCCAACATTTCGATGGACAGGTCGACGGCAAATATCCGCAGATCTTCTGTAGCCTGGCAAAGAAGAATCGGAATCCGGGCCGTACCCGTTCCAAGATCCAATACTTCCCACTCCGATCGCGGACTCGACGGCGACGAATCCTCAATCGCTGACAGTAAGTCCTCGACGAATCGCTCGTTCACCTCGCGGTGATCCATGTCGTCGTAAGCGATGGCTTCCGCTTGCGTATCCATCACTTCGGGCTCCAGGATTCGTTTTAGCATCTGTGTCTCTGCGATTGCGATGGGTAAAGAGTTGGCAGTTTCGTCGTTGATCGAATCTATGCTCTCACGTGCGTCGAGACAAGTTTCTGCAAGCGATCAACGATTGACATGCCGTCGCAATGAAGTGCGACGCATTGGCGATGAGGGTCGAGCTACAGCTCGATTTCCATACCGTCTTCGGCCATGACAATCGGTGAGAAGATCGATTCGGCGCGACGAATCGCCTCCGCTTCGGCCCCCAGATCGCCTCGCAACGGTCCGAAGTGCAGCAGCAACAAACCACCCACGTCCGCTTCTTTGGCAAGTTCCGCAACGGGTGTTAAACAACTGTGCCCAGTCGTCTTGGCCAACTCATCCATGCCGTCGGCGAAATTACATTCGTGAATCAACAAGTCAACGCCGCGTACGAAATCGGTGTAGGTGGCGTTCTTCTCGGCCGTCGTGTCAGTAACGAACGCGAGAGATCGATCCGGCCAATCAACTCGATATCCCAAGCTCGTCCCAGGATGCTCCAGTGTCGTCCACGTCACCTTTGCCTCGCCGATCTGAACCTCGGCTTCGCTGGGCAACGGCCGATCAACGTACATGGGATCTACCGGAAAGATCTCTGGCGCAAATAGGTGCTGTCGGATTGCACGCAGTTTGTCCGCATCGCCATGAACGCGAACTTCCGACAAGTCGTACTGGTATTTGATACTCAACAGATACGTTAGCCCGATGACGTGATCAAGATGCGCATGCGACAGAAACACATCCAAAGAATCCGTGGCCAAGTAACTGGGCAGCCGAAAAAAACCTGTGCCCGCATCAAATGCGATCCCATGTTCGGGCACCAAGACACTTGTCGTCTGACGCGTCTCGTTGGGATGGAAACCGGCTGAGCCAAGAACAACGAGCTTCATCGAATTAAAAGAACCCAGATTGGATTTGCGGCTGTCGGTGCAGCTTAGCTATCAATGCCTTCAAACGCCAGTAAGGCTGCTCGCCTACCAACGCTCACCTTGCTGAACTAGCACAGCGCGGTACGAAACAGTGTTGGGTCGAATCGATTTTCTGTGCTCAAACAGGTGACATGACCATTTTCATCAGTGCGAGAAGCGGTGCCCGCGCACCTGACAGAATCATCCCTTGCCCAATCAACTACTTCGTGTCGAAATTTCGAGCGACGTATCCGATTCAATGAGTAAGGCGCTTGCGTTTGCAGGGAGTCATCGAAAAGGAAACTGGAGCCCAATGAGTCACTCGCTCGGTTCGCTAGCTTTGATCTTGGTTGTCGCGATCATTCTGTTCGCGTACTCCGCCGGCTTTTCGGAAGGAAAGACCGAGGGGCAGGGTGAAGGTCACGCGCGGGGCAAGAAAGAGGGCGCCGTACGTGCATTCGCTGTGGGCTATGATCGCGGCAAACGAGAACGCGATGATGACGACGAGGACGAAGAAGAAAGTGCCCCCTCCCAAGATGGTGCCAGCATTGTCATGTTCCTAGTGCTTGCGTTGGGCACCTTCATCATGCTCTTGGTCGTACAGTCAATGCGCCAGCAGGGTGGATAAGACGATCGCTAGCACGTTTTCGCGTTGACTGCATGCAGCTTCTGCAGATATCGTTTCGCGTTGCGCCATCTTCTCTATTTCGAAACGGCATGATGCCGTGGCGACCCATGGAACGACATTCATCCAAGGACGGATTACTAGACTCGCTGCGCCAAGGTCGAGCTGCGCGTGCGCGTGGATGGCTGCTACTGTTCGTTGCATTGACCAGTGCAACTGGATGTCAGAGTTCAGCTTGGCTACGCGCCCGTCGATCACCAATTTCACCGCTGGTTCAGTCGCTGAAACTGGACTCCTTCGCGGGGCCGGAACCTACGGCCCGCACAATGCAGTGGCTTCGGCGACACGATCTTGTTACGGCAGCAGAAGAATTGCCGCACGAAGAGTTCATCGACGAAGTCACGCGGATCATTGAGGAACGCAAGACGGCAGAGAACACCTACGTCTTAGCGGAGTTGTCATTCCTGGCCGGCAAGCGAGCCGAACACCGCAAGGATGGGCGAACCGCGTTTGATATGTACGGCATCTCCGTCGCGAATGCGTACCTGTTCTTAGTGGATGAGCAGTTCGATTTACGTCGCAATCCGTACGACCCCCGATTCCGTCAAGCGTGCGACCTGTACAACGCGTCGCTCGAGTCAGCCATGCGTCTGGCGCAAAAGGAAGGACCGCTGACGCCCGGCACACATCGGTCGATTCAGACGAACAAGCAGTCTATTGAACTCTCGATTGTCTCTCGTGGTAATTGGTCGCCCGGCCAGATCGAACGCATCGAGTTCGCCTCGGACTACTACGCAAAAGGCTTAACAAACCAAATTCGCAAATACGGTTTGGGTGTGCCGCTCATCGCCGTCTATCGACAGGAATCGAGCCGCCCAGAAGATCAGTTCTACGCACCGGGGATGAGCGTAGCAGCGACGGCATTCTTGAGAGTTGAGTCCGACCATTCGAAGACCGACGGTCGGAATCATCACATTTGCACACTCGAGCTACACGATCCGTTGGCGACAACGGATATCCGATTGACGGACGGTCGCATGGTGCCTCTCGAAACCGATTTGAGCACGCCACTGGCATTCTCGGGGCGTGATCGCAGGTTTCAGGAGACTGAAATCGGCACTCGGGGGCTCTTGAACCCGCGCGACTCGCAGTCGGTTCAGGGAATCTACTTGCTGGAACCATACGATCCTCAAAAGATCCCGGTATTGATGGTGCACGGTTTGTGGTCCAGCTTGAACACCTGGATGGAAATGTTCAACGATCTGCGCGGGGACGGAGACATTCGGGACAATTACCAGTTCTGGTTCTACCTGTATCCCACGGGGCAGCCATTCTGGACGACGGCGGCGCAGCTACGACAAGACCTTGCCCACGCACGCGAGATCCTCGATCCGCAACATCAAGCGGCTGGGTTGGACCAGATGGTTCTGGTTGGCCACAGCATGGGAGGACTCGTTTCAAAGCTGCAAACGCTGGAGAGCGGCAACGACTTCTGGCAACAAATCAGCTCGCAACCGCTGCAGGCGCTTGAGATTTCCGGTGATCTCCGCGAGCAACTGAAAGAAACGTGGTACTTCCAACCCAATCGATCCATTCGCAAGGTGGTCACCATCGCGACACCCCATCGCGGCAGCGAGTTCTCCAACGGCACAACCCAGTGGCTGGCGCGAAACTTCATCAAGCTTCCGGAAACACTGGTCGAAAATACTCAGCGATTGTTTGATCAGAATGCCGAGCTTCGCAACAGCCGGATCCTGAAGATCAACAACAGCGTTGAATCGCTGGCTCCCGACTCGCCAGTCTTCCCTGTGATCCTGTCAGCTCGCCGTCCGGAAAACGTCGCCTACCACAACATCGTGGGGATTCTTCCCAAGAATGAATTGATTGGTCGCGTCGCGGCTCGTGGTGATGGCGTTGTAAAGTACGAGAGTGCACACTTGGACGACGTTGTATCGGAAGCCATCGTGCCCGAGGACCATGTCGAGATCCATCGGCACCCGCTTGCCGTTTTAGAAGTGCAGCGCATCCTGCTTGAACACCTAAACGATTTACGCGTGGCGGCCGGAAGGCAGCCGATGAAAGCTGCTTGGTCGGCCACCTGGGCGGAAGACGCCCGCAAGCGTTGATATTTGCGTCGGCCCATTTTCATTCAAGCACACCGAACACGCTGAACGCCACTGGTGTGCAAAAACGTCGTGAAAACTGACTCTGAAATGCAGTTTCGTTTTGGGTAACGCCATGAATGCTGCGTGGAAGATGTAAATTGATTTCAACGCGGAATCCAGGACGAGTTGGGAACTATCTGAACTCCAACCTCGTCTAAGCACTAATGGGCCATCGGTATCGCATCGCAAGCACTCGCCGCGAATGGTGGCACAGTTAGATTCAACTTTCTTGCAGAGAACGAAGAGGCAACCATGCGTAAATCCACCACACCCCTTCTACTTGCGTTACTGATGTGTGCCTTCGCATCCATCAACATCGTCCATGCTGAGGCCCTACCTCGTACGATTTCTGTCAGCGGTCAGGGCAAAGCCACAGCACCTCCGAACATGGCCACGATCCGCAGTGGAGTCGTTACGCAAGCGAAGACCGCCCAAGATGCTCTGTCAGCCAACAACCGCGCCATGGAAACGATCATGAAGGTGCTGAAGGAGAAGGGCATCGAGAACAAAGATATTCAGACGTCCGGCTTCAACGTCACGCCCGAATATCCACCATACAACCGAGGCAAGCCTCAGTCGCGCGAAATCAAGGGATACCGCGTCAGCAACAATGTAGCGGTGAAGGTTCGAAACCTTTCGCGTTTGGGCGAAATCTTGGATGCACTGGTCCGTGCTGGAAGCAATCAGATTTCCGGCGTTTCGTTCGGAATCAGCGACCCTAGTGGCCTGATGAATGATGCCCGTAAACGGGCAATCGATGACGCCCGGGGAAGAGCGATGCTGTACGCCCAAGCAGCTGGAGTTCGCGTTGGAAGAGTCATCACCATTAGCGAGCAATCAATTCGCCCACCTCAACCAATGTTCCAAGCTCGGATGGCCATGGCGGACATGGCGTCGTCGTCAGTCCCTATCGCGACTGGAGAACAGGAAGTCTCTGCCAACATCAACATGATGTTCGAGATTAACAACTGAACCCACTCTCATCGCGCACAAGAACGTGGAGTTCGCATGGCTGGTTTCAGTTGATCCTGGACCAGCCATTTTCGTTTCCCACATACCAGAAGAAACGTCGGCTAGTGTTCTATGAACTCAGCCAATTCCTGTAGCAGAGGATCGATCGTCTTTTCCTGGATCTCGTGAGGCGGGTCCCAGTCTACCCAGCGATAGCCTTGATGCTCGGTGCAGACAATGTCGACAGGATTCTTCAACCTCGCCAAGAAGACAACTAGCGTCTTCTTGCACTCTTCACGTTTGAATCGTTTCGGCCAGACGGAATACTGGTGACTGAACCGAAAGTCTTCGAAGAGTTCGATATCTTCCGCTTGGATGCTCGTTTCCTCTTCAAGCTCCCGAAGCGCACACTCCATCTCGCTCTCGCCCGGGTCCACGTGACCCTTGGGCAGATCCAACCGATTCTTGTGTTCCATTAGTAGGAATTGGTCAATTGGATCTCCTGAAACGATCAGGACTCCGCACGACATGATCTTTCGCATAGACTAAACCTAGAACAAGATTCAAAACGCAGTTTCGATTGTAAACACTGCGCCTCAATTCGGTGCATCGTTGCCCGCCTGAATCTAGATCAACATTCTTGCTGGCCTAGTTGCGCTAAATGCTGGGCATGCACCTAGAAGGAATCGCATTGATGAAAATCTACACGAAATCGGGCGACGACGGGAAAACAGGACTCTTTCAAGGACCTCGCGTTTCGAAAGACGACGCGAGAATCGAAGCCTACGGAACAGTGGACGAGTTATCAGCCGTGTTGGGAGTTGCACGAGCGGCAGGCGTTCCGGAAGACGTTGAACCCGCCTTGGAACGCATTCAGCACCAACTGTTCTCTCTCGGTGCGGAATTAGCAACGCCCGATCCCAGTCAACATGGCACTGCGCTCATCGGGCCCGCAGATACGGATTGGATCGAAGAGACCATCGATCAATTCGACGGCACGCTAGCGCCCTTGAAGACCTTCATTTTGCCCGGTGGCACTCCCGCCGCCGCTGCACTCCACCACGCTCGAGTGGTATGTCGTCGAGCAGAACGACGTGTCGTAACGTTATCGCGTTCGACGGAACTGTCCACCGAAGCGCTTACCTACTTAAATCGGGTTGGCGACTTGCTTTTCGTTTTGGCCCGCTATGCCAATTCTGCCGCCGGAAAACCCGATGTGGCGTGGGAACGAGCAGCTGATTAGGCTGCGGAACCGAACTCGCCGTTGACAGAATGCAACAATTGGCGGAAGTGCTCGTTTTTGGCGTGAGATCGTCTCGCGGGCCGCTACGCGGCAAGATACACTTATCGGCAGGCCTATTGGCGGACAGGCTTTTACGATTCGGCGGGCATATCCCGCCACTTTCCAAAGAGAAAAGCGTTCAAGGTAATCCTAGCGAGGGATATTGATGAAAAAGATCGAGGCCATAATCCGGCACTTTAAGTTGGAAGAAGTAAAGAACGCACTGTCCGAGCAAAACGTCCATGGCATGACGATCACTGAAGTCCGCGGTTTCGGTCGACAGAAGGGCCACAAAGAAACATACCGCGGTACCGAATACACCGTGGACTTTGTTCCTAAAGTCAAGCTTGAGGTTGTCGTTGCTGACAGCCAGCTGCAAATGACTGTGGATACGATCATGCGGGCGGCTCAGACTGGCCAGATCGGCGATGGAAAGATCTTCGTTACCGACCTTGCAAACTCGATTCGAATTCGAACGGGTGAACAGGGCGAAGACGCGTTGTAATCGCGCCACCAAGATCTACGAGTAAAACGATGCGTGCCCGCGCCAGTTTGACGCGGGTATTGCTTTGCGCCGTAGCGTGTGCGCTGCCGCGCTCGGAATCAGATCGACCTGTCCCTGGGGCTCGGTCATACCGCCAATCCCGATGAGCCACCCATGAGCACGCCGCAACTGCGCGTCCATCCACATGTCCTCGCTGCGCGCGAACTACTTGCGGAAGGTCGCGAGAAGCTGCAGCAGCAATATGACACGGGATCACCCGGCATTCAGCTCGGTTTCTTCCTCACGGATCTCTTTGACCGCGTCGTCTTAGAGATTTACGAAGCAGCGATTCGCGAGCAACAAAACGGCAAACGGTTGCAAGACGAAATCGCACTGGTTGCGCACAGCGGCTATGGTCGTCGAGACAACGCGCCGTATTCCGATCTCGATCTTATGCTGCTGCACTCTAGCAGGGTGACGAACCTGATCCCAGAATTCGCGTCGCGTCTGGTGCAAGACCTTTCCGACGTTGGTCTCGATTTGGGTTTCAGCGTGCGGACGACTCGCCAAGCCTGTCAGTTGTCGCTAGCCGATCCTATTATCGGCACGGCGCTGATGGAGAGTCGCTTTCTGATCGGAAGCGAAGAACTGTTTCAAAAGTTCTTCGAGAAGTTTCGTCGAACTTGTTCCAAACGCGCGACCAATCAACTGATCAAAACGATCGAGGCATCACGTCGCGAAGAACGAAGAAAGTACAGCGATACGGTCTACTTGCTTGAGCCCAACATCAAGCGATCTCGTGGTGGACTTCGCGACATTCATTTGTTGCGTTGGATTGGCTTTGCAGCCTACGGTGAATCGCTGCCTCGCAAGCTCAAGCAAATGGGGAAGCTGACACCAGCCGACCACGCTACACTTCGAGACGCTCGAGATTTTCTCTTGTTACTGCGACACGGGATGCACCTTCACGCGGGCAGTGCGCAGGATGTGTTGTTGAAATCCGAGCAACTGCGTATCGCCGAGAAACGTAACTACCGAGGTGACGAAGGCGTTCTACCAGTAGAACGCTTCATGCAGGAGTACTTCCGTCATACGACCGCTGTGCGCTATGTCGTTAGTAACTTTGTCGCCGCCGCCAAGTGGAATTCGCCCATTCGCATGGCGATCCACAACCTGTTTGGGCGGCCCGTTGATACCGATTACTTGGTCGGTGCACGGTATATTTCCGCCAAAAAAACGGGCTACGATCGCGTTCGCGGTGACTTGGTCGAAGTCCTGCGATTGATGGATCTTTCCAATCGACACGCGAAGAGACTCGACCACCAACTGTGGCAAGTCATTCGCGAATCGATGATGAACTCGGAAATCGATTCAGTGACGCCCAAAGCCGCGGGGCTGTTTCTTTCGCTGCTGTCGGAAACGGGTCGGCTTGGTGCGCTACTACGACGACTGCACGAACTGCACGTGCTGGAGAAGCTTGTACCGGGCTGGGACCATTCGCGATGCCTCCTTCAATTCAACGATTACCACAAGTACACGGTCGATGAACACTCGCTGCGTTCGGTCGAAGAAGCGACCAATTTCTTGAATGCCGACGGCGAAATCGGCAAGGTCTACCGAAAGATCGAACCGAAGAGCACCTTGCATTTAGCGCTGTTGATTCATGATATCGGTAAGGGTTATGCCGAAGACCACAGTGAAGTGGGTCGTCGCATCGCTCACAAAGTTGCGCAACACCTGAGTATGACGGAACGCGAATCCGAGCGACTCGTGTTTCTTGTGCACCGGCATCTCATGTTGAATCACCTCGCATTCCGGCGAGACAACAGCGACCAATCGATCTTGCTGGAGGTGGCGAAAGAGATCGGTTCGCCGACGAACCTGCGAATGCTGTATGTGCTTTCCTGTGCAGATCTGGCGGCGGTGGGGCCCGGCGTGCTGAATCAGTGGAAACTTCAGGTGCTGACAGATCTCTATTTGCGACTACTCGACACACTCAGCGGCGGTGGCGACGAATCGGATCCACGAATGACACCGTTGCGTGACAGGATCACGGCGGCCATCCCCACTAGCGCGGACCAGCAGTGGTATCAACGGCACATCAAGGTATTGCCGAACGCTTACCTGCAGGGTCTGGAACCAAAGACAGTTATTGGCGAGCTGGAACGCTTAAAAGACATTCCAACGGGCAGTGCAATTGCCTGGGGCGAGTATCTCCCGGATCGTGAAGTGTCAGAGTACTCAATCGCCGCCAAGGACGATGTGGCTGACGGGATCTTCTATCGGCTAGCTGGCGCATTAACCAGCCAAGGACTCGAGATTCTGTCGGCCGAGATTCACGGCCTGGCGGATTCCATGTTCCTAGATAAATTCTGCGTCCAAGATCCGGACTATTCAGGTGAACCCAGTCCGCAACGCTTTGCACAGGTTGCGTCCAAGCTGGTCGAAGCACTGGAAGTCGACGTTCACGAACCGCCAACGTTCCGCAAGGTTTGGAAAGACAAGTCGGAGAAAGGCGGACTGCAACTGCAGCCAACACAGATTCGCGTCGACAACTCGACGTCCGAAAACTTCACCGTGCTGGACGTATTCGCACATGACCGACCGGGCCTGCTGTATGCGATCGCGAAAGCGTTGCACGAGGTTGGACTGTCAGTTCAAGCCGCCCGGATTGGCACTTACATCGATCAGGTGGTCGACGTCTTCTATGTCACCGACCGCAAAAACGAGAAGATCTTGGATGAACTTTACCTAGACGAGATACGATCCAAGCTCTATCACGCGATCGAATCTTGGAAGGTTCAGTAGAAGCCAAAGCCCTTCGCGCCCTACTTGAACAGCTCTATCAAAGCCAGCGTCATTCTTGGTGCTAGGCGAGGTGACTTTTGGATTGAGGGAACGGTGGCTGCGATCGTCGAATTTGCGATGTTCCGATATTCGGCATTCTTCGTCGCATTCGCGAGGAAGATCAGGTTTTGGGCTGTGACCGAGTTACCTGCGGGTTGAGCACCGTCCGAAGGCTGCTTCCCGCGAGCAATCAACGCCTCATGATCCACGGAAGTGAAGAAGAATCCACCCTTCTTCGCGTCGTGGTAGAGCTTGATCTGCAAGTCAGTCAACTCTGAAGCTTGCTTCAACCAAGCTTCATTGTTCGTCGCCTTGTACAGCGCAATGAGACCGTCAATCACGAACGCATAGTCATCCAAATACGCGTTCAGTTTCGATTCGCCTGCGGTGTGGGTCCGATACAGCCTGCCTTCGGCAGTCCTCATCTTTTGCAAGACAAAACTGGCTGCGTCGGCGGCAGCCTTGATGTAATCGGGTCGATTCAAGGCCCGACCGGCATCGGCAAAACCGCGAATCATCAAGCCGTTCCAACTCGCCAGTATCTTGGTATCCGTCAGCGGACGCGGACGTTTGTTTCGTACGTTCATGAGCGCTTCATGCAGTGGCGATAGCTCTTGCCACAACACAGACTCGGTGGTGTTCGCGTCGGCCGCCGTCTTAGCAAGCCGTTGAGTCAGTTGCGGAACATAGAAACGGTGCTCGAAGTTGGGTTCGTCGTCGAGTCCGTAAACGTCCGCGTACTTCGCATAGCTCTGTCCGAGTATTTGCTTCAGCTCACCTTGTTCCCAGCGGTAGAATTTGCCTTCGACCTTTTCGGATTCCGCATCGAGGGCCGAGTAAAAGGCACCGCCGTCATCTTTCATCTCGCGAATCACCCAGTCCAGCATTCGCTCGACGACACGACGGTATTCCTCCTTCTTGGTCAACTCATAAGCTTGCGTGTAAATCACTGCCAACTGTCCGTTGTCGTACAGCATCTTTTCGAAGTGCGGAATGTGCCAGAATCGGTCGACGCTGTAGCGATGAAAGCCGCCACCGATGTGGTCCCAAATCCCGCCGCCATGCATCTTTTGTAGGGATACCTCAACCATCTCTAGCGATTTGGCGTCGCCCTGACGAGCCCGCTCTAGCAAGAACAACAAATTGGACGGCTCGGGAAATTTCGGGCGCGAAGGGGATCCAGGATCGAACCCAAAGCCTCCGTATTGAGGATCGAACTCTTTCAGCAGATCACCTTGCACCAAGTCTGCGACCGTTGTGGCAGTTTCAGTTGTCAGCTTGGGTGCTGGTCCGGCGGCTTGCTGCGTCGCGTCCAAGTTCGCTTGGATGACTTTCGTCAGTTCGTCCGAGCTCTTGCGCAAATCTGCCTCGCTTCCTTCCCACGTCTTCTTCACCTGCTGGATCAAGGACAGGAAGCCAGTAGCGCGGCCGCGATCTCCGTCACGCGCGGGGAAGTACGTGCCACCGAAAAACGGTTTCGCATCGGGAGTCAAAAATACTGACATCGGCCAGCCACCTCGTCCCGTAACCAGTTGCACGGCGAGCATGTAAATGGCGTCGACATCTGGCCGTTCTTCACGGTCAACCTTGATGCATACGAAGTTCTCATTCAGGAACTTGGCGATCTCCTGATCCATGAAGGATTCTCGTTCCATGACGTGGCACCAGTAACAACTGGAGTAGCCGACAGACAGGAAGATGACTTTGTTCTCCTTCTTGGCCTTTGCCAACGCCTCGGGTCCCCAGGGGTACCAGTCAACGGGATTGTGGGCGTGTAGCCGAAGGTAGGGACTTGATTCTTTGCCCAGTCGATTTTCAGCCGTCGCCGGAAGCACCGAGATGGCCAGGACGGCAAACAGCGAAAGCGAAACAGTGAATCGACCCATGACACGACCTGCAAAGAAAGCGAAACTCGAGGTCCACCGGAGACACCCGAAGCACTGGCAGTATAGTCAATGAAACGATGAAGCTGCCCAAGCCGGCAAACGGTGTCGCATCCCGCCTACGCGTGCGTTCCGCTTACTTGGCCCGCTGTCGACGACTACGCCTGGGCGACGAATGAGGCGTATTTGGCTGACCGGTATCGATTCGCCCCGTTTCGATTTGGCTGATGGAGGCGGTATCCACACTACGTTGCGGTTTCGCCGGGAGAACAACGGGCTCCTCGACCACTTCGTCCGAGGTCCGCAACTGCTGTCCGTCGTAAAGTGCACGGAATGTTACCGTGCCAATTGTCAGCAGTTGCCCATGTTCGATCAGCATTTCGCCGTCGACTCGTTCGCTGCCCACGAACGTCCCGTTAGTTGAGCCGAGATCCCGCACGAACAAGCTATCGCCTTTGACGAGCAACTCACAGTGCTGCCTACTCACAAGCGGGTGAGGGAGTGGCAACGTTGCCTCGCGCGACCTGCCCAAAATTGCTGGCAGGTTTGGACTGAATTCATCGCCTTCGGTTCCACCGCCGACAATGACTAGCTTCACTCCGACCATTTCACTTCCTTTGGTTGATGTGCGGCGAAACACGTCGGGGTCGATGCTAACGCTTTGATTCGATGAGTGCAAATCGGTGATGGCATAGTGCCAAATACGGTAAAATTCCGCAAAGACGCCCCTTTGTGTTTATTCTCCCCACAAGAAAGAACGCATCAAGGCGAGTATTCTCGGCCCGCGGTGTTGTGAAAAGTCAGAACCTTTTGATGTTTTAGTCGACTTTACGGGGGTTGCACGCCGATGGTGCGAAAATATAATCCGAGGTTCAACCTTGTGGTTTTGCGGGCGTAGCTCAGTTGGTAGAGCACAACGTTGCCAACGTTGTTGTCGTCGGTTCGAACCCGATCGCCCGCTCTAATTCTTAACTTGTGAAATGAAATAACTATCGAGTCGCTTTCGCCCCGACTCAACGTTGGAACTGTTGATCGACTCGTCTGCAGCTTGATTCTCATCGGTATCTCTCCGATTCACAGCGTGCGTACGATTCGGTGCAACAGCCGAAACGGGCGATTCTGTCTGATAGCACAAGACATCACACAATAATCTTGCCATAGATCGAGGGCACGCAGGACGATGAGTTCCGACGCCGCAGAAGTCACTGAATCCACCGAAGAAAACCAAGAACTCTCCCTTGATGTGAAGGTCGACTCGACAAGTTCCTGTGGTCGACACGTCACGGTCACGATCTCAAAAGGCGACGTTGATCGATATTTCGACGAAGCATTCTCGGAACTTATGCCTAGCGCTAACGTTCCCGGATTCCGATCCGGTCGAGCCCCGCGAAAACTGGTCGAAAACCGCTACAAGCAAGAAATCGGCGATCAGGTCAAAGGCAAGTTGCTGATGGATTCGATGACGCAGGTCACGACTCAGTCGGACTTTGCCGCCATTAGTGAGCCCGATTTTGATTTTGATGCCATCGATCTAGAGCCCAACGAATCGCTCACCTTCGAGTTCGATATCGAGGTGCGTCCTGAATTCGACATGCCCGACTGGAAGGGTTTGTCTTTGGAGCGACCGGAGAAAGAGTTCGACAAGAAGGACATCGATCGCCACCTTGAGCAACTGCTTCACGATATGGCCGATTTGGTTCCTCACGAAGGACCAGCCGAAGCAGACGACTTCGCCGTTGTACAGATTCAATTCACGCACGACGACCAACCCGTTTCAGATTGCACCGAAGAAGTCCGCATCGTTCCGCGATTGAGTTTCCCTGATGGGTACTGTGACGGCTTTGACAAGCTGATGGTCGGTTGCAAGACCGGCGACAAGAAGGAAACTACGCTAACGATCAGCCACGATGCTGCCAACGAAGACCTTCGCGGCAAAGATGTGAAGGCTGAAATTGAGGTGCTGGACGTCAAAAAGATGACGTTGCCCAAACTGGACGAAGCAACTCTCAGCTCGCTGGGTGATTTCGATTCCGAGGGTGATCTGCGCGATGCCGTGAAGGAAGATCTGGAACGGAGATTGACTTACCAGCAGCAAAAACGGGTTCGTGAGCAAATCACGGCACTGCTGACTGAGTCCGCCGAGTGGGATCTGCCAAAGGACTTGCTGCGTCGCCAGTCGCATCGCGAACTTGAGCGTGCAGTCATGGAGCTACGATCTGCTGGCTACAGCGCGGATGAAATCCGAGCCTACGAGAACGAGCTGCGTCAAAATAGTCTCGAGTCAACAAAGCGAGCTCTCAAGGAACACTTCATCCTTGAGCGAATCGCCGAAGACGAGTCCATCGAAGAGTCTCCAGAAGACTATGAAACAGAAATCGCTTTGATCGCGGCCCGATCTCGTGAGCCGATCCGTCGTGTTCGTGCTCGGATCGAAAAGCAGGGTTTGATGGACGCTTTGCGAAATCAAATCATCGAGCGAAAAGTCATTGAGAAGATCACGGAAGCGGCAAAATTCAAGGACGTGCCGTACCAAGCCGAGGTCAATCAGGTTTTCGCAGTTGACCATATCGTCAGCGGTGTAAAAGATTCTGTTATTCCAGTTGCCAAACACGGAGGTGATTCCGAGCAACTTCGTGACGTAGCCGACAGAACTTAGTACGGTCGCGCCAGTCGATTCACTCGGATCTGCTAGCACGCTAAATCTGGTCCTAGTCTGGCCAAAGTCCGGCGTACACTTCGTATCCAGTCGATAACGAAGTAGGGTTGGTTAAATCCTGCTCGTGTCTTGGCGTTCAATATGCAGTTCGTGCATGTAGGTAGTACACAATGAACTTTCCTTTGCCCCATCAGCCGGAAGCTTCGCACGCTTATCAAAACTATCAGCGTCAGCGGCAAATGACGCTGGGCGATTTGCTGCTCGAAAACCGGATCGTCTTTCTGCAGGGTGAGATCTACGACGGTAACGCCAACGAATTGGTGATGAAGCTGTTGTATTTGCAAAGTGAAAACAAACGCAAAGAGATTCACTTCTACATCAACTCGCCTGGTGGTAGCGTCACATCGACGATGGCCATCTACGACACGATGCACATTCTCACGTGTCCAGTGGCGACTTACTGTGTCGGACTCGCTGCTAGTGGTGGAGCCATTTTGCTTGCAGGCGGCTCGGCCGGCAAACGATTCGCACTGCCACACTCCAAAGTCATGATCCACCAACCTCACGGTGGTGTCGGAGGACAAGTGAGCGACATCGAAATTCAGGCTGACGAGATCATCAAGACGCGAGAAACGTTGAACCACGTGCTCGCGAACCACACCGGTCAAACGGTGGAGAAGATCGCCAAAGATACAGACCGCGACTTTTATATGAATGCTGAAGAGGCGAAGGCGTACGGCGTCGTCGACGACATTCTTTCGAAACCACCAATGGAAACAGAGGACGACTAGTCTTCTGCGAACATTGGCCCGCACGCATCGCGCTTCAACCAATTCGTCTCCAAAGTAGAAACGGAGAACCAAAATGCCACTTATTCCCTATGTAGTCGAAGGCAAAGGCCGCGAAGAGCGTGTTTTCGACATCTACAGCCGACTACTCCGTGATCGCATCATCTTCTTGGGAACGGGAGTCAACGACGAAGTGGCAAACACCCTCGTCGCGCAGATGTTGTTCCTGCAATCCGAGGATCCAAAGGCTGACATTCAGATGTACATCAACTCGCCTGGCGGAAGTGTCAGTGCGGGAATGGCCATTTATGACACGATGCAGTTTGTGTCCTGCGACGTCGCAACCTACTGCATGGGCCAAGCAGCTTCGATGGGTGCTGTCCTTTTGGCGGCTGGTGCTGCAGGCAAACGGTATGCTCTGCCCAACGCTCGCGTCATGATTCACCAACCGCTTGCAGGTATGCAAGGTACGGCTGAAGACATCATGATTCACGCTCGGGAATTCAAAGCTGTAAAGCAACGCTTGAACCAAATCCTGCTCGATCATACTGGGCAGACGTTGGAAAAGATCGAGGCGGATACCGACCGCGATCACTTCCTAACAGCCGTCGAAGCGATGGAATACCGACTGATCGACAAGGTCATCAGCAAGAACGAACAAAGCTAGTTTCGAATACAACGAAACTACACAGCCATGATGCGAGCATTGCTTTCAATGCTCGCATTTTTTTGTGCGCTATTTGGCAACTTTGGCTAAAGTCATCCAAACACGCTCTTTCGCCACTCTGGCGGATTCTGTAGTTACGGCTATTCGTTCCTGTCCTTTGCTGGGCGGGTCATCCCTTACGCGCACATCCGACGTTGTCACAAGCCGTGAATTCGATCAACCGAAACG
>CAYQMZ010000068.1:0-16517 GCA_964418725.1 uncultured Pirellulaceae bacterium | reverse complement strand
CGCTAAAGCTCGGTGCCGACCCTCCCACGAAAATGCCATAAAACATGGAGGACTTCGCTCGTGGGAGGGTGAAGTGACAAAGCGAGCAATCGACGTACTTGTGCGTAATGACAAGGTAGGCAACAGCTCTACAATTGAAACGGATAGCCATTCCGCTACATGCGAAGCACGAATCACCGCACAACGCCTGCCTACCGACTTAGTTCCGGCAGCGGCACATGCCCCTCTCGGTACAGGACGTTGTAGGCACAAAACGGAATCACATGGCCGCTAGGCAGCACGTTGTGTGTGCAGCACTTCATGACCCGACGCACGTCAAAGTTGTACACATCCAAGAAAGATGTGATGGTGATTCGAAATACGTCCGAAGCACTCAACGATTGCGAGAGTGCTCTTTGGAAGAACTCAACGGCAGCCGGCTGATCCTGAAAAGCACGTAACACCGCGTCAACATCGATCGACGATTCTTCAGATTCAACATCGCTACGGGAAGCAGTGGATGCCCCAAGCTCAAAGAGCTCTGGGCCACTGCCTCCGCAGTCGCCACCGGCGCAACAGCCTTGCCGCCCAAGGTACTGTTCGATCAAGTCACGTACGCCTGGCCTGTTAAACGAAATACCGTTGGCCAGCAGATCGTAGTGCTTCTTTGCATCGAAGAACTGCGTCAGTGGGACGGTACCACTGGGCCCGCGAAACGCGTACGCCAAGCTGTGGCAATTTGGATGAGCACACGGCAGCGGCATGAAGTCGGCTTCCGAAAACACCGATGACTTGGCGATCGCCTTAATGACATCGGGAAACGTGATTCGACGTTCAAGTTGTTCGGGCAATACGTGACGCCCCGAGTAAGTGGCCGGCTGAAAACTCAGCCCAGTCACGTTCTCGTAATCTAAGCCAAAACGCACGAGAGGACCGATTTGATCGTCGTTAACGCCACCTTGCAACGTCGCCACCAACGTCACGTGAATATCTTTTTCTCGCAACGCATCCAGCGCACGACGCTTCTGTTCAAGCAGAGGCTCGCCTCGTAACGCGACAAACACCTCGTCGACCAATCCATCCATTTGGAAATAGATTTCGACTCGATCCTTGTGCTCGGCGATTAGATCCAGCAACTCCGAATCTTGGGCGACCCGAATGCCGTTCGTGTTGATCATGACGTAATCAATCGGCTGCGCGATGGCGTATTCAAGCACTTCCCGAAACTGCGGATGCACCGTCGGCTCGCCGCCAGACAATTGCAACACTTCCGCGTGCCCCTCGACCTCAACCAGCCGATCAATTGCTCGCTTGCAGGCTTCTACCGACTCATGATTTCCACCAGGGCCACTTGAGGCATAGCACATGGGGCACGACAGATTGCAGGACGACGTCAGCTCTACCAGTCCAACGCACGTGTGTTGTTCGTGTTCCGTACAGAGGCCGCAGTCCAGCGGACAGCCTTTGTCTGGGTCGATGGCGACCACTCGCGGTAACTTGGCTGGAACGGAGTACTGCAATTGGTCGTAGTAGTCGACGTCGCTGCACACGAAATCTTCGCGGACACCATGTTCGGCACAAGTCTTACGAAAATACACCCGCTTCCCACGGACGATGATCTTGGCCGGAACAACGCTCATGCAGTCCGGGCAGAGGCTCTGTGTGGTGCCTAGGAACGTGTAATCACGCAGTGGCAGCGGCGTTCGCGCGGGCGATTGGGATGAAGTACTCATTCGCTACGTCGCTCCATCTTCGTGTGTATTCGGATCGCTGTCGGTCGTCGAAGTTGACGAAGGGTTTTGTGGGGCGTGAGGAGAGTTGGCTGGCTCCTTGGGCGTGATCTTGGCTGGCCAGGCTACGCGATACAGCAAGCCTGCCGCGAACAGAAACCCCAGGAGCGAGACAATGATCACTCCCCAAACCGCGTATTCGCCAGTGTTGGCGGCTGGAATAGAGACCGTACATGTCACAAAGAAGGCGATGCACCCGGCAATCACGCAGCCAATGACGACCGTCAGCGAAGCCAAGAACGACAAGAACCGGTCCAAGGACGTCACCGTCTGGCCGGCAGAGAGCCTAACAGCGGACCGGCGAGCCGCTCGCGCGTATGCGGGAATCGCAAGCAACACGGCTCCAACCCCCAGGCCCACATTCAAGAAGAATAGAGCAATGATGATCGCGATCAAACCAAGCAACAACGGTAGCGAGATTCTACTGCCACGGTCATCTCCCAATGCTTCATCGGGTGCTGCATACGGGTTGGGGCGATTCGAATCTTGCTGCTGGGAATCCGACACAATGTTGTCCGATCAAGTTCCAAGTTCGATGTGTGACACACAGACTTCGCAACCCAAGTGCTCACACATTGCGCCAGCCACAACTGGCAGAGCCGTCTTGGACTAGCCCTAGTCTATAAGCTCGGCCTCGGTCCGATCAAATATCGATTTCGCATCATCGGCCGATTCCGCCTCAAGAATTTGCGGAACGAACTGTTCGTTTTGGAACATTCGCGTCAGTCTAGCCAGCGTATGTAGATGGCCGCGGTCATCCGTTGAACAGATGAGAAAAAAGACATGTGTGAGACCGCGTCTTCCTCCGAAGGGAATTCCGGACGGACTGACACCAAGCGACATAAGCGGCTCGCCCAGCGCATTGGATAGCGGACGGCGAGGGTGAAGCAGCGCGACGCCGTTGGGCATCGCCGTCGACTGCAGTTCTTCGCGGGCACGTATGGCCTCAACCATACGGTCGGCGTCCCACAGCATCCCGGTCGCTTCACACAACGAAACCATTTCCTCGATAACAGAACGTTTCGTTTTTGCTCGTAACGGGATCGAAATCGATTCAGCAGCCAGCATTTGCGTCAATGGCGACTCGTGCGTCTCGGGGTTCAGAGACGCTTCGACACGTTGCAATTCGCCGTCTTCGAGCACTCCCATTCGCTCTTCCATCCAGTGATGGATTTCGGCGAAGGAAAAAATCCATCTACCCTGCACTTTTCGGCCAGGGACTTTACCGCGCGATGCAAGTTTCTCGACCTGCTGCGGTGTAATGTGCAGATACACGGCCAAGCTTGCTACGTCAAAGTCTTCTTGGCTCATGTTGCAACCTGGATATCAATCGTGCATGTAATCGCGTGCAAACGAAGGCTACAACTTACAGAAGTCCGTAGCTCGTCAGCGTGCTGCGAAGCTTCTTGGCGCCATCATCATCCAATGGCGTCATTGGCAAACGCAAGTCGCCCGTGTCTCGACCAAGCATCTGCATCGCGGCTTTGATGGGGATCGGATTTGTTGCTAGCCCAAGCATATCTTTGCACAGTGCGAAGAGTTTGTGGTGCCAACGCTGGGCTTCCGCCATATCGCCTGCGTTGAATGCGTTAAGCAACGAGATCATGTCGTGCGGCACAATGTTTCCGGCGACGGAAATCACACCAGAACCACCGATTGAAAGCAGCGGCAACGTCATACTGTCGTCGCCGCTGAGCACCGTCAGATTCGTCATGCCCACAACCTGCGACGCTTGGTCCATCGACCCGGTGGCCTCTTTGACCATGGCGATGTTCTCAAGTTCCGCTAGGCGAGCAATCGTTTCCGGCTCGATATTCTTGGCTGAACGACCTGGAATGTTGTAAACGCAAAGCGGCAGACCACAGGCTTCGGCCAATGCTTTGTAGTGCTGGTAAAAACCTTCTTGTGTTGGCTTGTTGTAGTAGGGTGAAACCAGGAGAGCCGCATCAGCGCCTTCTTTGGCGGCCCACTGCGTCAACCGCATCGCTTCCGCAGTACTGTTAGATCCAGTACCAGCCATGACCTTAATCCGGCCAGCGGCAGCCTGAACGACTTCCGAGATCACGCGTTCGTGTTCGTCGTGAGTCAACGTTGGTGACTCTCCCGTCGTGCCAACAGGGCACAGACATGTTGTTCCTGCTTCGACTTGAAAATCCACCTGTTTCCGCAGGGCATCCACATCCAACTGTCCGTCTTTGAACGGAGTCGTAATGGCAACGGAGAGCCCGGCGAATTCAGCACCTTTTCGAGTCATGGCGATGTCATGGGGTGGGAGAACATGGATTAGTAATTGCGACTGGGTTCTTCTGCGAAAATGCGAATAACCGACCTCGTGCGCAAATCACGCTTGGCGACATAATAAGTCAGTAAAGTTGGAGCGCAAAGGGGAAGCAGGCACTCGCGAGCCGCAAGGAATCGCAGGAAAACACTACGAGGGCTAGTGACGCGGTGACGAGCCTCGGGTTCGGCTATTCCCCAAATCTCAGGACGCCACTGGAGTAAGACTGACCGAAATTGCAGGCAATGTGAGCCACCTGCGTGCACGCTGACCGAAACAGGCTGGCGTGCAGCGAATGCAACGGATGGATGAAGGCTCCCCATAAAGTCGAGTCGTGCAGACAGTAGCGAGCGTCCAGGGCTCGATCAAAATTCGCCTGCATACACGTCATCAATTGCTCTTCGGTGACTTCGCCCAAATCTGCAATCGGAGTCATGATTCGCATCCGATCGTGGGTCTCGTCGGTAATACAGCACAGGCGACGCCCCTCCACCGTAAACTCCCAAAAGCCAAGGTCCCCGTCCACGTCCTCACCGATTTCACGGATAAGCGTGTCGAGATGTTGGTTGTTCATGCCGCGGTGGTCGTTGGACATGATCATCTCAGTGGGTTCCCCGGAGAAGCAGTTTGCCGAGCTAACATTCTGCAAAGCGCAGGCGGATCCCTCAAGTGGACGGCCGATGAACAGCCCGCGGTGCCGTCATTTTTGTTTGCCACTTGACAATTCTAAATTACCCGACCCGCATCAATTGCGTTCCCTGTAGGTGGCGGAGGCTGACTTCGATGCAAGCACTGAATAAGCAAGGCCACATCATCAAAATTGCAGCCCCAGAGCGTTACACAGGAATCGCACCATGGGTGCCGACTTTTTGAATTTGCCCACAACGTTCTTCACAACGTCGTCAGAAAACAGTTCGTCATAGTCGAGTTCTGCCGAAGCCACAAAGTCCTTGCGTTTCAATTCGTCGATCAGTGGATGGTCCGCATCAAAGCCTTTCGGTGGCCGCTTCAACGAGTCACCGATGCGTTGAAACTGGCGCAAGAACGCTTTCCCCATGGCAACACGTTTCCAACCGGCCTGATCCTTGTCGATTGTCTTTCGGATTTTCGCGAGTGTCTTGGAATCCGGATGCCAGATGCCGGCCCCCACAAAACACTCCTCGGGAGAAATATGCAGATAGAAACCCGGCGCGTGCACATCCTTTCCCAGCTCATGTCGAAAATGAATTCCGACGTTTGTCTTGTAGGGAGTCTTGTCTTTTGAAAACCGGGTGTCGCGATAGACTCGCATCAATGATCCGCCGGTTCGCTTGGCGACCGCCAGAAAGTGCGGAGTCACTCTACGCAGCGGAACCTGCACCGCCTCAATGAACTGTAAAGCTGGTTCCAGCACCTCAGACTCGTATCGCGACTTGTTCTTTTGAAACCAATCACGATTGTTGTGGGATGCAAGCTCATCCAAGAACTGGATCGTCTGCGGGTGAAATCCTGAGAATTGTGCCTTTGCCATGAATCGTCACGCACCAGAGTCACCTGAAACAAGGCGTTGTTGTAGCTTTGGCTAAACCAAACTCGCTCACGCCACCTGCTTCAGGTTCTACGACACATCCGCGTACGCGCACAAGTATCCAGAACAGCAGTTCAAGCAAAGAAAGAAGTGGCGACGATCCGGCAAACTAGCGTTGCCAGATGCCGCTCCACATCAACCGCAGGTGCCCCAACATCACGCTAAGAGTTCGCATCTTAGACTGACCGTACTCGCGAACTCCCAACGTCGCTGGACATTCGACGATTTTGCCACCTCGACGATCGACCTCCCAAAGAAGTTCGACAACGCCCACGAAACCATCATTCCGGAGATTGATGTTCGCAACCGAGCGACGTCTGTACACGCGAAAACAACTCGTGTACGTGCAAAGCTGGTTGTTCAGTAGATAGCTGTAGAGCACGGAAGCTGCCTTGCTGAGCGCTAGACGCCAGTGTGGTACGTTTTCGACTAAACCATCGGGATGGTACGGTGATGCCGTAACGACATCCACGCCCTCTTGCAGCATTGGAATCAGTCGCAAGAACTGATGTGGGTCGTAGCTGCAATCGAAATCCATCGAGCAAACGATTTCAGTCTCGGCGTTTTGGATGCCCGTCATAATCGCAGCACCGACGCGACGGTTCTTTGGATGCGAAACAAATTTGCAACAACGGTCCTTTGCAAACAATCGCTTCAGCTTACTCATCGTGCCATCCGAACTTCCATCATCAACCAAGATGAAAGTTAGGTCGTAGCGGTCGTCCAACTCATCACGCAAGGCTTGCGCATTTTTGAAGAAGTGACCGCAAGCTGCAGCCTCGTTGTAGCAAGGCACAACAATCGACACGCCGACCTGATTGCGGACGGCTGTTGTTTCAAACTCTGGACTGGCGGTCGTGACGCTTGACATATCAAAGATGCAATTTCGAAGCTTACGAAGTGGTTTAAAATAAACGCACGATTATAAGCACGCAATGAATAGGA
The DNA here is from genome assembly GCA_964418725.1 of uncultured Pirellulaceae bacterium. Classification (GTDB taxonomy): domain Bacteria; phylum Planctomycetota; class Planctomycetia; order Pirellulales; family Pirellulaceae; genus CAYNJG01. The sequence goes on along the minus strand of CAYQMZ010000068.1, from coordinate 9,958 downwards.
AGAAAAACTTCTTGTAAGCGGTAGGCCCCGTGGGCCGATGGTGCGATTGTGACGACAGCAAGATGCGGTTTCTGGTCGAATTCTCGGCTAAGGTTTATCCAGAGTAACAGTTGGGTTGTTAGGGCCAACTATCCGTTCAACTTTCGTGCCATCGAGTGATTTCACTACGATTTTGGCTGTCTTGCCCTTGCGACGCTTAAAGAAAAAGATTGGCGGAGACTGCGAAAGATATCCTGAGCCAGACGTTATTTCGACCATCTGCGTTGGCTCATTTTCGACAGTAAATCGCACCTTCGCACCTGCCACGGCCGAACTACTTTTCGCCGAAAAAACAACCTGGACAGTTTCGAACAATGCATCGGTCGACCTCCCTGCCTGCCCATCAGCAGTGGCCCCAGCGTTGCTCTCGACAATTCGCAGCGCGTCATCGTTTGTTGTCACGATTAAGTCCGCCGTGTTGTCGCCATTCAATTCAGTGATCACGCATGCTTTCGCATCCTGCGGAATAACGATGCCCGATTTTTTGGCTGCCACTGGTGTGAGTTGCAGCGATTCGCTGCCGCGTAGCAGACAGCCCAATCCGCCGTCCATGTTGCCAGTCTCGGGCTGAGGCGAAAAGAAGTTCTGCGCAATGAAAACATCCGGGAACACATCATCGGTAACGTTCGAGATGACGCAACCGAAGGCCGGAGCAATCTGAGCTTCTCGTGGCAAGGCTTTCACCGCGAATCGACCGCTGCCGTCGTTCTGCAATATCACAGACTCCAGCATATTGGCGGAACATTCGTACGCATCCTCTAGGCACTTTGTGGTGTAGATGTCTTCCAAGGAGGCTGCTGCGAATGCCTTGTAAGTCGTGAACTTGTTGGCGAGCGAAGGGATGGCGTGTGTCGAGCAACTCTTTCCTCGAATCGGAAACAACGTGTCTTCTTCATATTCAGCCTCGACGAGTCGCCGCTCGCCAGTTCCGTCAAAGTCACCGTAGAACATCCGAAACGGATGCTCATCACTGGCGTGGTACTTCGTGTTCAACCCTAGATTGGTGACGACATAGTCCACGTCGCCGTCGTTATCCAGGTCGCCTCCAGTGATTCCAGTCCACCAGCCACGATACGCTGACAAACCTGCCGCAGCTGTATCATCCCGAAGTTTTCCATCCTGATTTCGCCACAGCTGGATCGTGCCCCATTCGGTAGTGAGCATTAGGTCAACGTCGTCGTCGTTGTCCACATCGCTCCAAAGAGCTCCGGTAACCATGCCGAATTCTGACGAGCCAACAACGTGTTCCGTGGTGCGATCGACCAGCCGTCCACTCTCGTTGATTAGTAGGTAACTCTGCGCGGGCAACGGATACTTACCTGGTACCTGCCTGCCACCAACAAACAGGTCGACGTCACCATCCTGATCAAAATCAGCCGCCGCGAGCGGTCCGCCACTAACACGGATGTTGGGAATCCGATCAGTGTCTCTCTGCAATTGACCGTCGTCGTTTAGGTACAAACGCAACCGATAGGCATCGTCTTCCGGGTCGTGTTCGTTGCTGCCACTGGCAACTACCAGATCTTCGTCACCGTCACCATCAACGTTTAGCCAGATCGCCCCCATGTCTTCGGCGGCCTGATCAGTGACCAACGCCGGTTGCGTTACCGCTTGCAACGAGCCGTTTTCGCTCAAAGCCAAACGACCAGGCTGGCCAGCGGCACCGCCAACAAAGTAGTCCCAGGCCCCGTCGCCATCGATGTCGGCCGATGCAATCGATGGCCCAAGCTGCGACATGCGATGCGGAAGCAACGGCTGAAGTTTGTAGTCGTCGAACGATTGCTCTTGGTGTTTCAATTCTTGCGGTCCGCTTTTCGTCTGGAACAGAGTCGTCGTTTCCGGTGACTTCGACGGTGTGAGTTGGGCAGATTCCGTAATGTCGTAACGCTGGCCCGCGGCGAGGCCTTCAACCGTCTGGTACCCACCGCTTGGCCATCGAATGGTCACTGTCGCCGTAGTTTGATTGCCCAAGCCGAAGTGCAAGATTGGTTCGTTGGAGGCGAGAAAACCACGGCTCGGCTGGATCTCACGCGTTTGTTGCAAATCGCCGGTGTCTACCGTCACTTTGGATCCGATGCCGAATCGGTTCCCACCCGAACCATGTAGTCTTATCGAGAGGCGATTGTTTTCGGTCGTGTCGTTTCGATAGATCGTTAGTGGCTCGTCAATGTTCGCGACCACCAGATCCAAGTCACCGTCGCCGTCAAAATCCGCGTGTGCCGACGACATGCTGACGCCCACATGATTGAGCCCCCAAGCTTCGCCGACGGATTCGAAGTTCAACTCTCCGAGATTCCGAAACGCGAGATTCGCTTCTCGCATGGGCTCGGTGTCCTTGTAGAGATCCCATTCGGTCTTGCCTTTCCGCTGACTAAGCGTTCGAACACGATCCGAGTCCGAGAACGAACGCACACTGCCATTAGTGAAGAAAACGTCGAGCAGGCCGTCGCAGTCAAAGTCGACTAGTTTGACTGACCAGGTCCAATCGGTGCTGTCCAGGTTTGCCAGATAGGCAGCTTCGCGGAATCGATTGGTTCCCGAGTTCAACAGCAGTGCGTTTCGCATGTATTGACGAGGAATCGCCGACGACAAGAACTCGATATTGTTGCCCATTGAGCCCATCGTCGTTTTTTGCTTGAAGTGCGTCGTTGACGACATATCCGATGTCAGCAGGTCGGGCAGTCCATCGCCGTTTAGGTCGCCAGCGTCGGCCCCCATGCTGAACCAAGTCGTATGGGGCACCATGTCTCGCACAACATCTGTGAACGTCCCATCGCCGTTGTTGCGGTACAGACTGTCGGCATCGTTGAAATCGTTGCCTACGTGCAAGTCGGGAAATCCATCGTCATTAAAGTCCCACCACGTAGCAGATTGACCGTGTGCCGTGCCATGAATACCGGCCTCAGCGGAGACATCTCGAAATGTTCCGTCGCCCTGATTGCGCAGTAGACCATCAGATCTGCCCACTGTCCCATAGCCAATCGAGTCGTTGGTGATCTCGTAGTACTTTTCCATCTCCGGCTTGATTCGTTTTCCGCCAGCGGCTTCAACAATCGGAGCCACGTGCGGCATACCGCCCGGGTTTTCGTAGCGGTAGTTGACCAAATACATGTCCAGATGACCGTCGCGATCGTAATCCGCGAACGTCGCCTCCAAACAGGCGTTCGTCAGATTCAGGCCGTACTTCCAGGCCATGTCCTTAAACTTCCCATTGCCCAAATTGACGAACAGAGAGTTCGGCGAGTCGTAGTTGGCCACGTAAATATCAAGCCGCCCATCTGCATTGATGTCGACCATCGTGGCTCCACACGCCCAGGCATCGCCGCCGCCGATCCCGGCGGTTTCGGAAACGTCCTCAAATCGAAAGGCTTCTTCTGTTTGGACATAAAGGCGGTTCTTCAAAGGACCACTAGCAACGAACAAATCCGGGCGTGAGTCACCGTTCACGTCACCAACCGCCGTACCGCCTGACGCCATGCTGGAGAAATAGAGATAAGCCTGCGGGTGATCGGGAATCACGGGGTGCGTGAAATCGACGCCCGTTTGGTCCGGCGTGAGCGAGGTAAACCTCGTTGCTCCTGTACCCTCGCTCGGAGCGGCGAGTCTCTTCGAAGCGACTTCGGTTTGCGGCAATGGGATCGGTGGTGGCAACGCGTTGCTGCGCACCCGCTGAACGTTGATGTAGGCGGCGATCCCCAGCAGCACCAGGGCGGCCAGCAACAACCAAGACTGGCTGGGCTTCCCTGCCTTGTCGGTCTTCGTGCTCTCACTTTGGCTGCTTGCCGGCGCAGAGGAGCTCACATTGGGTGTGTGCGCATCCTGCGTCGTGTCCCGCAAGTTCGTACGCTCTTTCTTCGGTGAACGACAGTTCTTTTTTCGCTTGCTCATCGATCAACATCGCGCCACATGGTTTGCCCCAAATGCTATGATTCGTTTCGTCTCGCTTGTCGGGCGAGAATGGCAACGAATGACAGTCACGTCAGTTTACAAACCAGCGGTATGGGACAACATCCGGATGCCTGATGTAGTTCTGGTTGAACCAGAGATTCCTCAAAACACAGGCAACATAGGCCGAACCTGCGTTGCCACTGGCTGCAAACTTTGGCTGGTCAAACCATTTGCGTTTTCCCTGACGGAAAAGCAGGTCAAACGGGCAGGTCTCGATTACTGGCAACATCTGCAGTTCGAAACGCTTAACAGCCTGAGTGAAATGCTCAGTATGTTCGAGGGCAGACGGCTGTGGTTCTTTTCAAAGAAAGCCGAACAGATCTACACAGACGTCAGATACCAAGCTGACGACGTTTTGGTGTTTGGCAAAGAAACCGCGGGCTTACCGGAATCACTACTTCAGCAGCGTTCCGAGCAATGCGTGCGAATTCCTATGAGGGACGAGGTTAGAAGCCTCAACCTGGCTACTTCAGTCGGCATCGGCTGTTACGAGTGCCTGCGACAGATCGGCCCGTGAAGCGAATCACTTCCTCAAATGCCGGACTCGTCACCAAATCATCGCACATGTCGAGATTCGGACGCGTTATCGGAGGGCAACTCCGATGACTACGTTCAAACTCTGAAATAGAAAAGCCCCTGCGCAACGGTGTGTATCAGCGGCGCTAAGAGATGTTATCAAATCTTGCCACCAATGGACCAGTACTCGCAAATGTCGTAGTGATCTTGCGGAAAAAAGCGGCAATTTGGGTTCCTTGTTCTGATTGTAGAGTTACAATCGGCGTTGCGGTCTGGGAGGAATAAGCTCTCTCGGGCGGTTTGCGGGGTTAAACACCGCAAATCAACGTCGTATTGCTTCTTTTGATGACATTGGGGGAAGGACCTAATGAGACTAACAAAACTCGTTCGCACTCTTGCGCACATTGGTGCCGTGAGTGGAGCACTGCTGGTCGGCAGTGCATTTGGGCAGGACTTACTGCCTTCCGTATCTTTCTCAGCCGATTCTGGCTCTTGGTCGAGTGGCGGCAATTGGACACTTGACGGATCTGATCCGCCTGAATCTGGTGCACCTGGCGACACAGACGTGGCAGTGATTGCTGGCGGCGTTGCAACCGTAGACTCGAGCGTGGATGCAGTTCACTCTCTGGCAGTCAATCGCGGAACGCTAGACCTGGCCTCTGGCGGAACTTTGAACGTCGAAAACCAAGCCATCGTTGGCGGTTCCGGAATCTTGTCCCTCGGTGGTGGATCACTCAACGCCGGTTCGCTGGCCGTTTTGGGTACCATCGACCTTCCATCTGGTTCGGATTTGTCCTTCGGCAATACGTTCCCGATCGCCACAACGAGCACAGTGCTCGGTTCCCCAAAACAAGTCACCGTTGGCGGCAGCCGTCCCTCGCTGCCGACCGGTCTGGGACTCGGAATGATTGCGACTGACGACGGAGCTTCCGTTATCGTCGAGAGCCTTCCAGTACTCGAAGTTGACCGTGAGACCGGTGCAACTAACATTCGCAACCTAGTTGGTGGCCCGATTGATATCGCTGGCTACTCTGTTTCTTCTGCAGGCAACTTGCTGCGTCGTACTGGCGGAGCTTGGAACAGCCTCGAAGATCAGAGCATCGCAGGTTGGGAAGAAGCCAATCCAGGTCGAACCGATCGATTCTCTGAAGTCAACCTCCTTGGTTCGTCAACGCTGAACGTCGGTGACAGCTGGAGCATCGGTACGATCTACAACGGCATTGGTGAGCCACCAGCCAAAGAAGATCTGAAGTTTGAATTCCTGCTTGCAGACGGACGCACCATGTCCAGTGCAGTTCAATACCTGGGAGCACCAAACGACCTGTTCCTTGCTATTGATCCTGCCACTGGCGAAGCGTCGCTGAATCACACGTCCGCCCTTATCGATCCATTCGATGTGACCGCGATAAGTGTTCTTTCAGCTAGTGGTTCGCTGAATGCTCCTGCGGACGCACTGTTGGGCGACGGCTGGACAGCAGCCAACCCACAACCTACCGCTTACACCGAAGTAAACCTTGAAGGTTCGCGATTGTTCTCGGGCGGGGACTCAGCATCTTTGGGTGCTATCTGGGATCCAGCAGGAGCTCAAGACCTCGAGTTCACCTTCGCAACCGCGGATGGTGCACTTCGAACCGGTTCCGTCATCTACGGTGAAGTTGGTCCTGTCGGTCCAGTTTGTAATCCAAACACAGGTGGTGACCTGGACGGCAACGGCCGAGTTGAATTTGCTGACTTCTTGGTGCTGTCGAACAATTTCGGAACCGACGTATCGGATCACACCGAAGGTGATATTGACTGTAACGGCCGAGTTGAGTTTGCTGACTTCTTGGTGCTTTCCAATGCTTTTGGAACAACAGTCGGTGCGGAAGCGTCCTCTGTTCCTGAACCATCAAGCGGCTTGCTCTTCTTCTTGGGATTCCTAGGTATGTTGAAGTTTAGAAAGCGTGCTTCGCGCGTCGCAGTTGTAGCTGCAGCTGTTACCCTTTGCTGTGCTGGTTCGCAGGATGCGTTCGCACAGGAATTCGAAACTCGATTCATTCGCGTTCACCCAGCTGGACCAAACAACGGAATTTCGAACTTGACTGAGGCTCTTGGCATTCTCAACGGTACCGTTGTTGATGCGATCCTTAACGAAGATATCGAAGATTCTCTTGCTGTTGTTGACGTCGGTGGTGGCATCGGAACATTCACGTTCGATCAATCTCCATACCCGAACGGTATTGACGACGATAGCCAAAACAACATCGCCATGATTGTTTCTGGTACGGTTGAAATCCCTGCTGGTGACTGGAGCATCGGATGCGGAAGTGACGATGGTTGCTTTGTTTCCTTCTCGAACCCAGAAATTTCGTTCTCTGAAACGTTCAACGAGAACGGCGACTCACTTGTTGATGGTGACGGTACCATTTTCTACAACCCTGGACGTGGACACGACTGGACCTTCGGTAACTTCACTGTCGATTCGGACACGGTTACTGGTATCCAAATGGGCTTCTACGAAGGTGGCGGCGGCGACAGCTTTGAGGTCGCAATCCTGAACGAGCACGTCATCGCGGACGAAGTCGGCACGACCGACGATCGCAACGCAACCGCTGGTCTATTCGCTGAGCTTCCAGGCTTCGGCGGTGCCGAGTGGGAAATCACGGGCGATCCATTCGTAAGTGTCCCAGGCGACTTCAACGGTGACGGTGTTGTTGACGCAACAGACGCCGAGGAGTTGGTTGACAACTTCGGTGAAGAAGGCGGCTTTGCTCAAGGTGACATCAACTTCGATGGCGACATCAACTTCCAAGACGTCGCACTATTCCGCCCCATCTACGCAGCTGCCTCAGGTGCGGGTGAAGCCTCTGTCGTTCCAGAGCCAGGTAGCGTTAGCCTTCTGGTTCTAGGTTTTGTTTCGATGCTCGGATTCCGACGCCGAAAGCGAGCCTAACCTTCAAACCAAAATTGATTCTCATCGAAAAATCGATTGAAGAAGACTTACGATACAAGAGGATATAATGAGATTTTCCACATCAAAACTAGTGCTGGCCTTCGCGGTGAGCTGCCTGTTGGCTGTGAGCGGATCGCCGCTCTTCGGACAGTCATCGATTCAAGTGAATTTTAATGACCTCAATGCTGACGTTATCGATGACCTAGTGATCTTCGGAAACGCAGAAGTTCGTGAAGACGGCGGCTTCGGTAACACCGGCTACCTAAGCATCACGGACGCGTTGAACGGTCAACGCGGTGCTGTCGCCTTCCCTGACCTTACCAGTGATTTGGAAGGTGGCGTCGAGTCTTTCCGTATTACCGCTCGTATTCGAACGGGAGCTGGAACCGACCGACCTGCTGACGGATTTAGCTTTAACTACGTACGTCCCGACGATCCATTGATCGTTGACATCCTGGACCCCGACACTGGTGAATTGGATCCAGACGGAACCCTTGGTGCCTATGCAGCGAGTCCTGCCAACGAAGGCAACTTGCCTGAGGAAGGGTCTCAAACTGGTATCGCGATTGGATTTGACGAATGGCAAAGTGGTCCTGCGGACCCAGACGCCACCGCTGAAGATTGCGGTTCCGTTGATTTCGACTGTGTTGGCATGAGTGTCCGCATCGACAACGAATTGGTCTTCCAAGGTCCATTCCCAACGCTGAACGGCGAATTGGATGACCAAACATCGTTGCAAACCGGACCACAAGGTGACGTTGAAGATTTGGGTTGGGCGGAACTGGCTATCTCAGTTGTTCCTGACTCCACCAACGAAGCGAACAGCCTGATCAAGATCGAGTACAAGGACCGTGTGGTCTTTGACGATTCGGTTGAATACGCTCGTGGCCCTGGATTCCTCGTGTTCGGTGGTCGAACTGGTGGTGCAAACGCTGCTCACCACATCGACGACATCGCTATCACGGCGGACTTCACGAAGATCGAGAACCCAGGTGACTTCAACGAAGACGGAACGATCGACTTCACGGACTTCCTGATCATGGTGGGCAACATGAACACCTCTGATCGTGCCTACGAAGATGGTGACTTCGACTTCAGCGGAACCATCGACATCGCTGACTTCGTTGGTTTCCGTAACGCATTTTCCGCCGGTGCCGGCGAAGCTGCTGCCGTACCAGAACCAGCTTCTGCACTTCTGGTTCTCTTCGGTGCACTAGGCCTATCTGGCATGCGTCGACGACGTCGTTAAGCGATCGCCGCAAGGCATCCACCACTTAGAATTTTCGAACGAGCGACGAATGAATTCGTCGCTCGTTTTTCTTTTGCGCCGTACGTAGTGGCAACTCGCCGTCGACTTTTCGTGTTGGATTTGGTCTATTCAAGGATGACCGGCCACGTTCCAACGGAATCTGAATACCGTGCAAGTTCGCCCGTTTAGAAACTCGGATCCACCTCACTTGGTTGAGATCTGGCGATCACAGCCATCCTTCCGGCGGCTCAGTCAATCGATGACGGTTCCGCAACTGGAACATTTCATACTTGCGAAGCCGTATTTTGATCGCGATGGACTGCTGATCGCGGAAGATGAACAGACCTCGACTCCACTTGGATTTGTCCATGCTGGCTTCGGTCCCAACGAGGATCGTTCCGATGTGGGCTACGATGTCGGCGTGATTTGCATGGTGCAGATGAAGCCCGATGCCACGACAACCGAATTGGCGATGACGCTGCTGAATGCCGCCGAGTCATACCTGCGGCAACGAGGCAGCCAGCGTGCAGTCGGTGGACCGCACCCGCCTCAAACGCCCTTTTACCATGGATTGTGCGGATCCGGCGAACTGCCCGGAATACTCCAAGCCGACACCGCGATGCACGCTGCATTCAGTCAAGCTGGTTACGTAGCAACCGATGAGTTCGCCGTGATGGAATGCGAACTGGGGCAAATGCGTCCCGTGGTGGACCGGAATCAGCGCATGTTGCCTCGTTCGTTTGACGTTCGACCAACCATGGACCACACGTTTGATAACTGGTGGGAAAGCTGCGCGTTCAGCCCCGTGCAACGCAGCGATTTTCAACTGGTCAGCAAGTCCGACAACATGGTCTGCGGATCGCTGATGTGGTGGGACCTAGATCCAACCACGTCCGATCGGCGTGAACCAGGAGTGGCCATCAGCCGCTTGCAGATTTCAGACGATCGACGACGCACGGGACTGGCCACATTTTTGTTGAGCAGCGCACTTCGACAACTCAAGTCGAGCGGTGCCTTTCGTGCTCAGGTCCAAGTCCCCGTATCGAACGCACCGGCCGTCGAGTTTTTTCAAAAAATTGGTTTTGCGGAAGTGGATCGTGGCGTCGCATACGAAAAGCAGCTTGCGTCTTAGCTTGGTCGCATCGCACACAGCTCCCAACACGTCCCTTCAATCCGCTAACAGGACTAGTCCGCGTTCTTCAGCTTGAGAAGCAATCGACTCCTCAAGTTCGGACGGTCCTTGCAAAGTTGCGATTCGTTCCGTTCCTCGCGTG
>CAYQMZ010000067.1:0-16552 GCA_964418725.1 uncultured Pirellulaceae bacterium | reverse complement strand
CACAACGGCCGGTAGGAACCGGGCCCTACTTTTTGAAGAGCTAACGACTCAGCACACCAAGCTGTAAAGCTTCGAGCCCAGTAACTGCAAAGGTCGACCTCAACCTACATTGTCTTGCACATTGGTTCTCCCCAATGCTCATATTCGAGTTCTCTGTCCAGCGTGTGTAGAATAGTCACACATTTGTGCGGTCGTGGCTGGGACGGCGACGGCACGAAGGGCGGTCCGGGGCTATACAGCCGACCCGTGAGAACGAATCCGAACTGTGAGTTTGCTGAATGTCTCATCAAGCAGTCGATAGCTTGCGCAATGCGTCACGGTGTACTTTGTGTTTCGCCATCGCTCTTTGTTTGCACTTAGTTGGCGGCGCCGTACTCGCGGAAGAAAAGCCGTGGCCGTTTTACAGACCAAGCAACGCTGCACCACCGGCCGTTGAGCAAATCGACTGGGTTAGGAATGACATAGACCGATTTGTGCTGGCCAAACTTGAAGAAGCCAAACTGACACCGGCCAAAGAGGCCTCCAAGGCCACGTTAGCTCGCCGACTCTACTTTGACCTCATCGGACTTCCCCCCAGCCCAAGTGAACTTCAGCAATTCCTAAAGGACGAATCGGCCGATGCCTACGCAAAGCTCGTGGATCGGTTGTTGGAAGACGAACGGTACGGCGAGCGATGGGCACGACGTTGGTTAGACCTGGCTCGCTATGCAGACACCGCTGGGTATGAGGGCGACCCTGATCTGCCGCATGCATGGCGTTATCGGGACTATGTAATTGACGCCTTCAACAACGACAAGCCTTACGACTTATTCATCAAAGAGCAGCTGGCCGGCGACGAGTTTCAAGAAATCATGGGTGCGGGCGAATTGCCGTTGAACCCGGCTGAGCGAACAGTCGCGCTGACGTTTCTTCGATTGGCTCCTTTCACAGAACCCCGCGGCGACGAGACGCGCCATGAAATGCTCAGCGAGATGACCTCGACCGTAGGCTCTGTGTTCTTGGGCCTCACCGTCGGCTGTGCAAAGTGTCACGATCATCGACACGACGACATCCCGACGGCTGACTTCTATCGAATGAAGGCATTCTTTGCCACCGTTCAGATTCCACCGCCCGAGCGTGGTGACGCCTACCAAATTGGCGGGTCGATCGACGCAGACTTCTATCGCAATGGAGAAAGCGACTGGGCGAAGGAGAAACGCAAAGAAGTCGAGTCGCAGATTGTGGCTTCGAAAGAAGAGCTCAAAACGCTTCGCGAATCCATTGCCAAACGCCTTGGTGACAAAACAAAAGACCTGAAGCCCAAAGAGGTCGAATCGAAAGTCGATCAGCTCATCGACAGTAACGACCCGCTTGTTACTGCCGAAGAGCGGGAACGAATCGACTACCTGTCGAATCAACCGAGGTTCCTGTCGCAGGACATCAAGCGGCTAAAGCCAGTTGCTATGTCTTTGAGGCACTCGTTCGGCCCACCCTACGAACCTAGCGTGCCTGTATCTCGCGTTATGCATCGCGGTGAGTACGACAATCCGGGCGAGGTCGTACAGCCGGGGTTTCTCAGCGCGATTACAGGCAATCAAGAACCGGCTGAGATCCGCTTGGATCCTTTCAAGCGCTGGCCAACGCGTAGCAGACGCATGGCCCTCGCAAACTGGATCGCAAACCCAGACAATCCGATGACTGCACGCGTCCTGGTGAATCGACTTTGGCATTGGCATTTTGGCCAAGGTATAGTTCGGACGACCAGCGATTTTGGCGAACTGAGTGGCGGTCCCTCTCACAAGCAACTGCTCGACTGGTTGGCGATTCAGTTTGTCGAACAAAAATGGAGCATCAAGTCGATACACAGATTGATCGTCAACTCGGCAACATATCGGCAAAGTTCTAAACGGTGGTCTGCCGACGCGAAAACTGCGGACCCCGCTAATCGGCTCCTTTGGCGTTTCAACCGCCGACGCCTGGACGCCGAAGCCATTCGTGACACGGTGTTGCTGGTGAGTGGTCGACTGAACAATGAAAAGTACGGCCTGCCGATATTTCCTCCACTGCCGGGCGACGTGGCGGAAACCGTGAAGTACAGCAACTCGAAATGGAATACACAGACAGGTCCCGAGGGGCGACGTCGAAGCATCTATATCTATCAACAGCGGACGCTAACGATGCCGCTGATGCAGACGTTTGACGCTTTGGTGTGCGACGAATCGAGACCAATGCGCCGTGCGTCGGTCACACCCCTTCAGGCCTTGGCAATGTTCAACGGTGACTTCGTTAACGAGGAAGCCAAACACTTTGCTGACCGAACCTTCAAATTCAGCAACGGCAGCAGTGAGGAACTTGTCTCGTCGGCTTTCTCGCTGGCACTATCGCGAGCACCTGCACGTGAAGAATCGACACGCATGGTCTCGTTGCTTGAATCGGCCACTTCCGCGCGTGAAGGGCTCGAAAGTGTCTGTCGAGTCCTACTTAACTCGAACGAGTTCATCTATGTCGACTAGCTACCTTACAACCGGTGACACCGAACTGTTGCTCGGCTTTTCCCGTTAGGCACCACTATGACACTTGTGAACCCACCGTTTTCACGCCGAGGCTTCCTAGACCAAGCCTACAACGGCATCGGAGCACTCGCATTGAGTGGCATGCTGTCCGGCGAATCACGCGCGGCGATCACGAATCCGTTGTCGTCGAAGCAAACTCATCTGCAACGCAAGGCGAAGAGCTGCATCTTTCTGTTTATGCAGGGCGGTGTTAGCCAGATGGATTCGTTTGAATACAAACCCATGTTGAACAAACTGCATGGGAAGCCGCTTTCTCGTATCCCTTCGATATCGGGTGAGCTGCAAGGGCGACTGACCTTTCCCCATGCTGTTGTTGGCAGCGAATTCAAATTCCATCGCCATGGCGAGTCTGGTCGATACGTCTCCGAATTGTTCCCTCATCTGGCCAGGCACGTGGACGACATGGCATTCGTCCACGGCATTCAGACTGACAATCAGAACCACGGTCCGTCGACGTTGCACGTCACGACGGGCAGTCAGTTTCCGGGAAGTCCGTCGGTGGGTTCTTGGGTGAACTACGGCTTGGGCAGCGAGAATGAGAACATGCCCGGATACATCGTGATCCAAGATCCGCGAGGTGCACCAGTCAACGGAGCCGCCGTCTGGGCAAACGGTTATTTGCCTGCGGCTTATCAAGGAGCGTTGCTGCGTCCCACGGGCAGTCCCATTTTGAATCTGCAGCGACCAGTCGATATCTCGTCCCAGCAACAACGCGCTGAAATGAACGCTCTAAACTGGCTCAATGAATCGCACCTCAAAGATCGCCCCGGTGCCAGCGAATTAGAAGCTCGCATCAGTGCCTACGAATTGGCCTTTCGCATGCAAACGGCCGCACCTGAACTCGTAAACATCGCAGACGAACCCGAAGAGATCCTTGAGCTCTACGGACTCAACCAGAAGGAAACTGCCGATTTTGGCAAGCAATGCTTGTTGGCGAGACGATTCGTCGAAGCCGGCGTCCGCTACACACTGCTGATCCACGGCGTACAAATCGGCCGTGACAGCTGGGATGACCATGGCAACGTCGCAGGCGGGATGCGGAAGCATTCCAAAGAAGTTGATCAGCCGGTCGCGGCGCTGCTGTCCGACCTAAAACAACGCGGCCTCTTAGACGAGACACTTGTAGTCTGGGCTTCCGAGATGGGGCGCACTCCATTCAAGAACGGAGAACTTGGCAAGAACCCAGGACGCGAACACAACTCGCATTCGCTAACGATGTGGATGGCCGGTGGCGATGTCAAAGGCGGAGCCACCGTGGGGGAAACAGATGAGTTCTCGCTTCGATCCATCGGAGAGTCGATTCCGATCCGCGACGTACACGCCACGATCCTAAACCTAATGGGACTCCACGACGACGAACTGCGTTACTTGCACGCGGGTCGATTGCGACAGTTAACGGATGTCGGTGGTTATATCCTTGACGATCTCATCGCCTGAGAGTCCAGCTAAAGGAGGGTGCGACCATGACCGGCTCGCGTACAAGAGTTTGGCCGTTTGGCTGGATGCCATTCCTACATTGCTTCGCCGCCCTTCTTCTACTTCTATCAAATGAATTGGCCGCATCGGCGAACAACAAGTTCGTCTTGAAAGATCAAGATGTCGTTGCGTTTCTGGGTGGCACGAACATGCTCCACATGCAGCGTGCCGGTTACCTGGAGGCAATGCTCACTCAACACTTTGCCGCGGTGAAACCAACGTTCCGAGATCTCTCTTGGGAAGCCGACACGGTCTTCAAGCAAGGGACTGTTGCTGAACGCTGGCGATCTCAAGCACATTTCAAAGATGACAAGGGGCTGGGTGGCTTGCCGTCACAACTCGGTCAAATCGGCACCGATCAAGCTGGCGCCACGCATGTTTTCGTGCAGTTTGGTCAGCTGGAGTCGCTCTCTGGCGTCGAGGCGTTGGATCAATTTGTTGCTGCATACTCAAAGCTAATCGATGAAATTCGAACGACATCTCGAAACATCGTGATGCTATCTCCCACTCGTTTTGGAAGGCCCGCCAACGGTGACCTGCCAGACCTATCGCAACGCAACACGGACCTGCAGCGTTACGTGAACGCGATTGAAAATCTGGCGACAGAAAAGGACGTCACGTTCGTAGATCTGTTTTCGACACTAAAAACAGAGGTCACCAGCGAGGACGGGATGCATCTTCGTCCAACTGCACACGAGCGAATTGCATCCACGATATGCCAACAACTGGGTATCAACGTTGACCAAGACTCGATTGACTTTGATCGTCTGCGATTGGCTGTCATTGAAAAGCATCGGCTTTGGTATGACTACTGGAGACCCGCTAACTGGAAATTGCTTTTCGGGGATGACGCCCGGCGGCAGTTCACCCGAGGCAAGGTTCCTTTCCGCGAGGAATGGAAGCAGTTGCTGCCGATGGTCGCGGACGCAGAGCAACGAGTGTGGAGTCTAGCCGCTGGCAAAGTGGCCGCAGTCCACGACCGCCCAACGCCTGAGATTCTGCACGGCGATCCGCTGGCAAACGTAGATGAAGAACTAGCAGCATTTGTGGTTCCTGAAGGCTTTCGCGTGAACCTGTTTGCTTCGGAGCAAGAAGGACTCACGTCGCCTTTGAACATACGTTGGGATCCCGCGGGCCGCATGTATGTCACCGTGACGACGACCTATCCGCATGTATTTCCCGGTGACCTGCCAAACGACAAAATCATTCGGCTTGAGGATCGCGATGGGGATGGCAAGGCGGACAAGTCGATCGTTTTCGCAGACGGCCTGAATATTCCAACTGGTATCGAGTGGGGTGACGGTGGCGTCTACGTCGGGCAAAACACGGAGATCCTGTTTCTGAAGGACGCGGACAATGATGGTCGCGCCGACGAGCGTCGCGTCTTACTTGGTGGGTTCGGAAACGGTGATTCTCACCAAACGATTAACTCATTTCGCTGGAGCCCAGATGGCCAACTCTACTTTGGTCACGGCGACGGATGCGAGTCGCGAGTGGAAACTCCTTGGGGAATCAGCAGTCTATTTAATGCAGGCTTCTACCGACTTCGCCCTCGGCGGTTGCAATTAATTCCATTCCTCGAGGCACACATGGGGCCGGGGAACCCGTGGGGTGTAGCTTTCGATGCATGGGGACAGATCTTTGGTGTCGATGGCGCAGGTGGCGTCAGCTGGCTGTCGCCGGCACAGGTTTCAACGACACACCGACGTCGTTTCCCACGGATAGGCCAACCTGGAGGTTACTGCGGCATCGCTTTACTCGACGGACGCGGAATTCCACAGTCCATGCAGGGCCATTTCGTGATCGGCGATTACAAAGCCAATCAGGTCAAGCGATTCTCTTTGAAAGACGAACGGGCTGGCTTCAAGCTTCAATGGGAAGAACCAATATTGCGTTCGCGCCATCGAAACTTTCGCCCCGTGGACGTCAAAGTGGGGCCCGATGGGGCGATCTATGTAGTCGACTGGTACAACGCCATCACCTGCCACCAGGACGATGCCTATCGTGATCCGACGAGAGACAAAGCTCACGGCAGAATCTGGCGCATCTCCAGGGTCGATGATCAGCCAAGATTCACGCCGTCGAATCTGCTCGAAGCGTCAACAACGAACGTACTCGATTCACTAAAGTCTCCCGAATACTGGACGCGTTATCAGGCGAAGCGGGCACTAACTAGTCGGAATCCCGACGAAGTGGCCAAGACGCTCGATACTTGGGTGCGTAACCTCGATCCATCGACAAACTCCTACGAGGCGCACCTCTTCCAAGCACTTGCCACGTTCGCAACTATCGAACGCGTCCGGCCCGACCTATTAAAGCGACTGCTGGAGGCTTCGGATCCAAGATGCCGAGCATTCGCGACTCGCATTGTGGGACGCTGGCACGATCGGCTTGATGATCCGTTGGCCCTCCTGGACGCCCGCATTGCTGACGAACACCCTCGTGTGCGAATGGAAGCCATAGTCGCAACATCTTCGATTCCACTTTCGCGATCGATGAAAGTCTTGGCATCGGCCGTTGATCAGCCGGTGGACTCTTGGATCGACTACGCTTTAAAGCAAGCCATGCATCGCCTCAAGGATGTTTGGCTGCCGGCATTCCGGCGCGGCGAAGCCACATTTGAAGATCCCAAACACCTAGCAACCGTGTTAAACGAAATCGGAGGGGAAGTAGAAATCGAGCACCTCCAGCGTCTTGTCGAAAACAAGCAACTCGACCAAAAGAATTTGCCTGCCGCGATTTCAGCGATTCTGGCCGTAAGTGATAAAGATGCATTCCGGCGTTTCGGTCTCAACCCTGAGCCGTATACGCAGTCCGACAACTATGACTCAGAATCGCATGCGGCGGTTCTAGGCGAGCTGGTAAAAATCGTCGGCTCGCAAGAGCGCCCACGCCAATTGGGCAATCAACGGCTAGCCGGGATAGAAAAAGATCTACGAGTATTAATTCGCAAAGCGCAGGCGAACGTTGGGACGATTAACGACAGGCTCGCGGACCAGATTCATGTTTCGGCTTTAGAACTCGCAGGACTTTGGCAACTCCCAGGCCTCAGATCAGAAATTCTGGACACGGCAAACGACCAGACGACCAGCGTCAGTGTTCGCTCCGCAGCCTTGCTGGCGTTAGGGCATTACCGTCTTCCTGACGACGAAGAAACGCTCACTCGATTCGCAACACAAACCCGCCCTGCCAAGCTGCGCGTTGCGGCCATCGATTCACTAACAAAGCTGGACCTGGAAGCCGCAGCAACATCGGCGGCCGGGTACTTCTCAGACGTCACGACAAACAACAACACGGACGTGGCCAATGATGTGTCGGTTCTCACGGCTTTCCTTCAGAAACGCGACGGTGCCACACGTCTCGCTAGTGCTTTCCAAAACTTGGATTCGTCGACTGCCAGTCGAGTCCTGCGTTCGCTGTTTGCAAGTGGCCGATCTGATGCCGAACTTGTGCAGGCACTGATCAAATCCATCGGCGCTACAGCGCAACCACCCACGTACAGTAAACAACTAGTAAACCAACTTAGCGCGCAAGCAGTTAGCTTGGGTGACGAAAATCGTGGATCGGCTGTATTCCGATCGCTGGCTTGTCACTCGTGCCATCAGGTCGCTGGATCGGGTGGCAAAATCGGACCCGATCTCACGACGCTAGGCACCACGCTATCCAGCGAACGCATTGTCGAAGAAGTCCTCTGGCCTAGCCGACAAATTAAAGAAGGATATGCGTCAGTCACGGTGCTCACGAGCGACGGCAGAGTGCATACCGGATTCGAGCGAACTTCTCAGCGTGAAATCGACTCCGGCGATGTCGTCATCGAAGATGTGACGTCGAATACGCGAACTACGATCAAAGCAAAGAACATTGAAGAGAAAAAGGTAGGGCTGAGTGCCATGCCGGAAGGCCTGACTTCTTTCCTGTCCGATCAGCAGCTTGCGGACCTGATCAAGTATCTCTCGAATCTTGGGAAACTCAAATGACTGTCTCTACCCACCAGATACATCCGTTGGTTTGGCGAATGGTCTTGCTGGCGTGTCTGCCGCAAACGTTCATCTATGCGGACAATGTGGTTGCCGAAAAAGGACAAGCAAAATCTGACGGCTTTGTGCCGATGTTTGATAGCAAGACTCTAGACGGATGGTCCGTGAGCTCACCAAAAGCAGCCAAGGCATGGTATGTGCGCGACGGCATGATCGTTGGCGAAGGAGACAAGGGGCGCAGTTATCTGATCTATGACAAGAATCGCAACATCGCGAACTTCGAAATGAAATTCACGTATCGATTCCGAGGAGACGGCAACAGTGGAGTCAACATCCGAGCCCGAAAAGACCCAACGGGCAAGCGCGACTATCAGTCCTACCACGTGGACATCGGGCAGGTAGGAATCGGCAAACAGGTATTGGGGGCTTGGGACTTTCATACGCCGGGACGAAAAGAACACCGTTGCTTTCGTAGTGAGCGACTTTTGATCGGCGAAGACGACCAGCCAACACTAACGCCAATCCAAGGGGCGGTTACGCTCAAGGACATACATGCGCACGGCTGGAACAAAGTGCACGTGGTAGTTCGCGACAACAACTACAAATTCTCGATCAACGGAAAGCCATCCGCAGAATTCACAGAACTGCTGCCTAAGGAGAAGCGACTAACATCAGGCATGATTCAGTTGCAGTTGCACGATCCCGGTATGATCGTGCAGTTCAAGGGCCTTCAAATCAAAGTGCTGGACAAACCTGCCAGGGACTCAAGGCCAGACAGCGGAAAGCTGAATTAGCTGGTTAGCTATTCCCTGGCCGCTTTAGTTGTTGATCAGCGGCGTACTACCTGTCAGGACGCCGAAGCACCGAACGAGTCCAAAGACGATACACACTACCGCACCAACGTAAGCCGGAAGTCCTGCCAAGAAGACCAGTTCTCGCAGGACAGTAGGCAGTCGCATGCTGGCTAGGAAAAAAGTCTTCGCCAGCCAAAAGAGAAGAATACCCAACCCAATTGCCTGCAGACACGCAACGGGAGATCCCAGCATCGCGGAGCCGATCGCCACGCTAGAGGTCACCATAAACAGATAGCGGAGACTGAACTGTGGAGTTTCCATCCGGTGGGAGCTCCAATTTCATTGGTAAAAGCGAGCGAGTAAGCAGAAATTGCAGACGGAACAGTTAGGCGCCAAGTAGCCAAGAACTGACGCATGACCTCTGACCGTTGGCCTGCATTCAAACTGCGTACTACCAGATAGATTCGCCCGAATCAGGCAAATATCCTGGCTTGTCGCAGCGAAAATCCCGAGAAAACAAGCCTGACGGGTGAAGCGTCCTTTCATCGTACCCCACTTCCCGTTTGGAAGCCCATTTGGTAAGGTGCGGGACTTCAGAATTGAGACCGACGAGACCTAAGGGAATCGCAAGGGTAAACCTTATGTACGCCATCATTTCCGACAGCGGCCGACAGTATACCGTCAAAGAAGGCGACGTTTTGTGCGTCGATTATCGTGACGTAGACAAGGGATCGACGATCGACTTCGACAATGTTCTCGCCGTTTCCGGCGATTCAGGTCTAACGATCGGCTCGCCAACCGTGTCGGGAGCCAAGGTTTCCGCCGAAGTCATCGGCCCGAAACTTGGCAAAAAACTTGTCATTCAAAAATTCCGTCGACGCAAAAACTCGCGCCGCAAGACGGGTCACCGACAGCTGCATCTGGAAGTCAAAATCGGCAAGATCTCTGGCTAGACTTAGCTTGCCTGTCACCCGCGGCGGCGACCTCTCAGTTCGCCGCCTCTTTGGGTTTGTGATCCCAACGCTGCATAGTCTGGCGTTCCTACGGGATCTTCCACGCGGTCAATCGACCACTAACGTCTTTGACGAATAGCCGTCCGTTAGAAAGTGCCGGTAAAGCTCGAGTTGTCGTGTCGGCGATACTCACCTTTCCCAGCTCTGCGAATCTTTCCGGCGACAGCTTCACCAGACTAAGCTGACCTTCCGTCGTCATCACCAGCAACTTTCCGTCAGCCTTTACGACGTGCGCCATTCCGACACCGTCTTGGCTCCAACGGACTTCTCCTGTCTTGGCATCAATGCACCGAAGCGAGCCAGCTGCGCCATCCTCTCGTCCATGGACTCCGTACAGGAATCCAGAATCATAAACAGGAGTGGGATACTGGCTGGAAAGTGCCGAGTCTGACTCCCAGATCAACTTCGGTTTCGTGCTTCGGTCGTCGACGCCGGTCAAGTCAAAGCACTTGGCACCAATCCGATAGCTCGCGGTGACAAAGACACACCCGTCGGCTAACAACACTGGCGACGACGCATTGACCGTGGGGCCACGTGCGCCAAAAGGCACCTGGAACAAGATTTGACCATCAGTTGGTCGCAATCCCAACAGGTTCATTCGAGTTACAAAGATCACACCATCTTGCGATTCCTTCTTCCACGGAATCGGTGATGAGTAGCTCGCTTGATCGGCCAGCTTGCTCCAACGAAGCTCTCCGTCTTGAAGATTGAGCGCGACGATCCCCGCATTCGCGCGGTCGCCACCAACATTTACCAGCACATTTTCACCGCTGACGATTGGAGTGCTGCCGAATCCGAAGTAACCGTCCTTGGCCTTGAATTGTTTAGCCAACGACCGCGACCACAACTTTGCACCGTCTTCAAACTGCACGCAGTGCAAGTCGCCTCCGGCACCAAAGACTAATACGCGATCACCAGTAATGATTGGAACACATCGTGGACCACGATCACTATCAATGCCGCCGCCGTAACCGGATTTCCAACGGGTCGACCAGAGCTTCTTTTTGCTGATTGCGTCGTAACAATCCAACCGCTCATCGCCGTTGACGCGATGAAAGATACAGACACGATCGTCTCGAACGGCCGGACCGGCGTAGCCTTCGCCAACAGTGACTTCCCATAACTTGGTCGGCTTTTCATCCCGCCAATTGACCGCCAACGTCTCATTGATCGCAACTGCGTTGCGTGTTGGACCAAGGACTTGAGGCCAATCCCCAGCATAGCTGAACGTTGCGAACATCAACGTTGCGAACACCAAGCAAGTGACCGGCAAGAACAGGGACAGACGTCGACGAAATGTGATTCTGAGAGCATTCAACTGCATCGCAACTACCGTCAAGGATGGAAATGACACACGTCATCCTAAGCGATTCGGCAGTCGTGCGCAACGACAGTCAATTTGACAACCTGCGGCAGGCGCGAAGTGCTACCTCTCGTTGGATACCTCTAGTTTGCAACTTTCGGCCAATCCAAGTGTCGCCTCAAGAATTCAAAGGTTCCTTTTCCGTTAATCGTGTGGGGTCCAACAAAGAACTCGATCTCACACCGATCTCCGATACCCAACTTCGCCTGATAGAGATGGCGAACCTTCGCAAACTCCTTCGCCACACGATCATCAGGAGCCACTCCATCGAAGTGGCCACGCTCAACCATGAAAGGTCGCGGCGCAATCAACGCCGCCATTTCTGCATAATTGAAGGTGCTACCTAAATCCCATTCAAAGATCTCGTACTCACCGGTCCACACGTAGCTGTACGGTGATCGAGTTGATGCGTTCTTCCAAACCCAATCGTTGAAGTCGGCCGAGCAAATCGACAAACAATAACGGTCAACCAACGGCGGAATCCGCATCGCACTTTTGCCTCCGTAAGAGAGGCCGTAGAACGCGATCCGGTCTGGATCCACTTGAGGCAGGCTGGCCAGCCAATCGACTGTCTGTTGGTGCTGCGGCACCATGATCGAAAACAAGGTCTTGCCGATCGGATTGGCTTTGCGTTGCAACGTGCGAAATCGATCTTCAAAGATGTAGATATTTTGCGGTGCGAACGTGATGAATCCTTCGTCGGCCAGTTTTGCTGCATAATCATGATAGGCTGGATGATCACCTTCAATCACGTTACGCGGTCGGCCCTCCAAACCGTGCTGGCAGACAACAACGGGGCGACGTTCTTCCGGACGAATATCTTTCGGCATCAACAGAATCCCGTAGGCGAAGACGTCGGGAAACACGTCAAGCACCACTTCATGGCCTGTCCATCGATCCGTTTCCAGGACCTGTCGACTGCGAGGATTGGCCGGCAGCCTTTCGTCCCTAAAGTGACCGATCACTTCATCGCGAAACTGAGTCCGGTAAGCTTCGATCGTCTTGTTATGAGCAGCCAAGCTCGACGTATCATGTCGCTTGAAGTATTCGTCGCGTGTGAAGGGGCTCTCAGTAAGTAACGCTTGGTTGTATCGCTCGATCTCTGCAATCTGTCGCTTTTCGCGCGACGCATTGTCTTCCTCGGACGGTACCTCCAGCACCAGGTCTCGGTCGATAACTTCGGTATTCAGATCTGACGCGAATTGAGCGAGCCCCGAATCGCTGATCTTGTGTTCTTCGCAACCTGCTGCCAGCCGAACGTGTTTGCGACTCGGTTGGGCAATGCGTGAAAATTCTTGCTCCACCTGTTTTCGCGTGAAATTGCTGAGTGTGTAAGGTGCTCCTCCCCGAGTTCGCACGGTTGCCGTCGGGCCAGGTGATGGATCAATCACGACGCGTGCCCCGTGCATTGCCGCTAGTGAACTCAACTCCGCGTCTCCGAACAAATTCAGCAGTCCAAAGGCATTCCTATCGATTGGCTCGTCCCACATCCCCTCACGTGGCCCAAAGTAGCCGCTGATGCAAACGGCATCGATTCGCGTATCCAATGCCGCTGCCAACATGGCTAGGCGAGCTCCTTCGCCCCAGCCAACAACACCAATCGGCAATGCCGGTCTTTTTGCACTGACACCGAACCAGTCGATGACCGAAAAGACTTTCTGCAGTTCGTAGCCGGCAACATGTCGGCCAAGTTGAAAGGAACTGCGATACAGATATTCTCGATTCGTAAGCTCGGCGTTTCTTCGACGTTCAATCGATCGACTGATGAGAACCGGAATCAGAACCCGACAGCTGTCTCCCAATTTCCCGGCGAACTGATTAAACGCCTCTTCTGGCGATTGATCGCAGTCCGGAATCGCAACGACATTCGCCACAGCA
This sequence comes from uncultured Pirellulaceae bacterium, assembly GCA_964418725.1. Taxonomy (GTDB): domain Bacteria; phylum Planctomycetota; class Planctomycetia; order Pirellulales; family Pirellulaceae; genus CAYNJG01. The sequence goes on along the minus strand of CAYQMZ010000067.1, from coordinate 3,499 downwards.
GGCTTGTCAGGTTCCAGCAAAATCCCTTCGCCGTGCAACGCACCTAACCGATTGTCTAATACTGGCCAGCGCACACGAAGCACTCGGAAACCGTCGAACTTCGCGATCTCGGCCGTTTCTTGAAACGACGTCACCAGCTGCATCGAAACATTCGTGCGTTCATCGCGAAGCCCCAGCAGATGTCGCAACTTTTCCTGCGATTCCTTCGCCCGCTGGTGATCTGCAGAGGTCACGTCCTGCCAATAACGATCACGCTCGGACTTCGACTGGGCGAGCTTACGAAGCAAGAAACGGTCGACGCCATCAATCATCTTCGAGGCAAGGTCACCGTCCCAAGTCAGCTTGCGTTGGGTAATTGCCCCTTGGTCGGGCTCAGCGACGATCGTACTCTGCCCCAGACAAGTGCCGGCGATGGTTAGCGAACAGATCGTGAGCAGGCTACGAGTGATGCGATTCATGGAAGGGGCCGTCTTAGGTTGGTCGAGGTGGAGACTCGTACAGATTGTCCGCTATATGGTCGCGAACCGTCCGGCAACAAGCAACAAACTGCCTGCGACGGAAATCGAACGCGTGGCGCGGCGTTTCAAGCTAGTCACGTGTTTGCGAGTCGAGCTATAGTAGTGAAATGCCGTTTGTTTTAAGCGATACCAATGTCTGCCAAAGGTCTGTCCCCGTCCGCTGGAAACCTGTGTTGTTGGGGTTGGCAGAATTCTTCAAACTCGAACGCGAACTGCGTGAGCGCCCGAAAGATAAGTCGCTAACGGATAGGATCAATCAGATTCACAATCAGCTCATCGCGGGTTCGAATGATCTCTTAGAGCCAAATGCACTTGATGACTTAACTCCCGAGGCTGTTCATCAGATCTTTGCGCGGTCAGTGTTTCTCACAATGCGAATCGCTCAATCCGTCGTGGGTGACGACCAGATCTTGGATACGGCTTCGTGTCGAACACTGGAGCTTTATCAAGCCGACTTTCTGTCCAACGAATTGGCAGATCAGCAAATGCGAGCGGCCATGTTGCAGATCCTCGATCTAGATCAGGCGGAACTACAACGCATCGAGGACGAGGTTCAACGGGACGTTCAACAGTCCACGAAAAAGCATAAACTCGTCCGCGCTATTCGAAATCACTTCAATCTTTGGGAAGGCTCGAACGACCTGCGTGAGAACGTCTTTGCATTCTTTGCCGCGATCTATCCCGATACCGGCTTGGTTCAAGAAGAAGTCGACATCATCGTATCGGGAACAATGATCTTCTTTTGCCTTCCGTTCGAAAAGGAAGGACTCACGACGGATAGGTTCAAGCGTCTCCCTCCTGAGCAGCAGCAAAAGACGAGTGATTTCATCAAACGCGTTAATCGATTCTCTCAATGGCAATTCGCGCATTTCCCCGTCTTCGGATTTCGGCGAGGTGAGGACCTAGACTCAAAACTGGTCGATGACTTGGCGAACAACAGTGGATTGAGCCGCGCCGAAGTGCTGGAGGAGATCTCTACACTGACAGCCATCATCCCAACCACGGAGCTCGACAAGTACGTCGTCCATGACATTTTCGGACACAGCTGGCAGGCGTGCATGCTGGACTTTGACAGTTTGTATCGGCAACTTGCCACGTACGCGGATCCACTGGACTTGTCGGAGTCAGCGAAGCTCCAAACGACTGCTGAAGCATCAGGCAGCTCAAGTACCATAAACGCAAAAGTGGCTGGTGAGATTTCCTTCCAAAGTTGCTTCGTCGGTAGCGGTACCGAACTCAAGCTGGACGAAGGACTGTTCCGCAAATTCGTGGAATCGGAAGTTGCTGAGCGCTTACCCGCCGCGATGACGCCTGTTCTGGCCGAGATCTTAGCCGACGTTGCCGAATACAAATTGATCGATGTGAATTCGACTTCGATGGCCAACTCAAGTGCGTTTGATAAATTCCCGGCCAAACTTGATTTGACGATGCGAGACATCCTGTACTACTTTCGTCAGGCGACCAAGGTCTTCCGCCTATGGTCCAACCAGCCTCGACGGCATCAGCGAACGATTGATCAGCTCGTTTCCGCTGGCGCATCGAAGTCTGCTGCAGAGAACGCAGTTGGACGTGCGCTTTCGTTGTGGCGAGAACTTGAAAGCGACCGCTTTGCTGCGGAACTTCGATTCCACGAAGTCGACGGCGAACTGCGTGCAAACGTGGCCTGTCGATTAGCTCTTAATTTCCTGGCGATTCACCGAGAGACCCTGCGTGTTTACAAGCGATTAGGCGCGATGGATATGGGGCGACTGCCCATGAAAGGATTACGAGACCTAATGCTGATTTCTGTTGCCGTTTTCTTTGAACAGGCTCCGTCACGCAATCTCTGGCGCGTCGACGAATTTCTCACCTACCAAATCGAGCCGCTTTGTGAACAGCTTGCCATGTCTCGGCAACCCTAGTTCCTTTACGCCTTGAACGGCAATCAGAACGCAGCGATCAACGAGAAAACAATAAGCGTCGCCGCCGCGATCCCGTAGCGAATACGTTGGTCGCTCTGAGTACTGCCGCTCACGAATCGAAGCGAAACAGGTATGGCCAGCGGCGCGAACGGCAGCAGCAACAGTCGATAGATTGGTGGCTGCGGATATATCATCCCGACGAATGCCGCAGTTCCCAACAGGAATCCTAGGCACGGCACCACCGTCAGCAGCGAAACATCTCTGACGGCCTGCCGGCCGTACCCCAACAGAATGCCAATGCAGCCAACTCCGATCACCGCCGTCAGCGCCGCATACTTCAAACTTGCATTCACGGCGATCAACGCCGCCAGGACCAACGCGGTTACCGCACCAACGACAACCCATTGACGCGATACTTCCAAATTCGCGCCGCGTGTTACGGCGGAAACTAACGTGTACTCATACAGCAAAGCCAGCGAGGCAAGATACATCGCCAATCCCAAAACGAACCAAGGTCGTCCTGGACTTAAGCTCGACCATGTCGGCACAACAAGCCAGGCCGAGACCAAAGCACAGATGCCCCACGCAGCACACGACCAGAGCGAGATGGGTGCGGACACTTTCTTCGTCAGCTTGATCAACTGAACGAGGAGACAGAGCAAACTTATGGGCCCAAACCAATGCCAGAACTTTGACGGCCAACCAACGGCGTCTTGCAAGCTGAGGCATCCCCAAACAGCCGCCAACGCAAGTGCTGCGCTGGCAGAGAGGTTTTCGATTAGTCGCCGCAGCCAGCGGATATTCTTTGATTTAAACCGCTTACCGACCTTGCGTAGCAGCCAATTGGCCAACCACGCAATGCAAAAGCTTGGCAAGACGGTTTGTGTAAATTCAGTCAGCACGTTGAATCACTCGGCGCGGATCGGTAGTAACGCGAGACGAAATCGTGTTTCGACTAACCTGCCGATGCGTCAGTGATTTTGAAGGTCATTTCAACGTTTGCGTTGACCTTTTCCGTCTTCTTCGTCATGCCGAATTTGGTTCGATCCAACGTCATGGTTCCGGATAGCGAAAGCTTGC
>CAYQMZ010000066.1:11555-16592 GCA_964418725.1 uncultured Pirellulaceae bacterium | reverse complement strand
GCAACGTCGGTCGTTGCTTCCGGCGCGCCGGCAAGTGTTGCTTCTTCGAAGTGCTGTTGTTCCCCGTCAATCGTCGGCGATGCATCGGTCGGAGGGAGCGTTTCGGCAACGTCCGCATTCTCGGTTTGGTCAGGCGTAAGATCTGGGCCTGACGCGACGCTCTTCTCGTCGGTGGTCAACTCAGGTGATGCTCTCAGCTGATCGTGTGACTCTTGCTGTACAGCCACACCGTCGTTCGGGAACGCCGGCGGATCCTGCGTCGTGGATTCTGGCGTTTCCATAGCTGACGACGACTCGGCTTGGCTCGTGGTCATCGGCAGACTCGGGACCACGAAGCGTTCTTCACAAACCGGGCAGACGACCGCTTTTCCCGCCATCTTGCTGGGGACCTTGAGGCCATGACCTGATGGGCACTTAATCATCACCGGCATGCGATAGACCTCCGTAGCAGAATGGCGGCCAGCAATGCTATGTGGCCAGTCATTCAATGATGTCTACTAACGGAGTCATAATCAAGCAGATCTACGCCCACGTATTGGCGTAAGGCTGTGCAGAACTTCGACTAGCCAGCCCCTACCAGTTTCGAAACCGGCCAGAGCATCGCGCTAACGTGTTCCAACTTCAATCGGCAATGAGTCGTCCTCGGCCCACTCATACCAACTGCCAAGGTAGTTCCGCAGTTTTGAGAAGCCCGCAGACCGAAGCGCGGCGAAGGTGTTCGAGGCGCGAGAACCCTTGAAGCAATAAATGATCACGTCGTCTTCGGGGCGAAACCCACGTGTTGCCATTATTGCGCGAATCTCCTCTGGTGATTTGAAGGTCGCGTCCGGTGATTTGTCGTCCTCCATAAGTTCGGTCCACTCCACCCATGTCGCACCTGGAATGCGACCGCGTCGAGGCGAAAAGTCTTTGTCGGGCGTGTCGTAGGGTGATGATTGCTCGCAATACCACTCAACGGCGTCACGGTTGTCGAGCAGCTTTACGTTGGCGTCGGTCATCGCGTCGATCACGTCTCCCTTCTTGGCCAACAAATCGTCGTTGACGACGACACGGAAATTCGATCGAGTCCGTGGCACGGATTCGGCGTCAGTTGGCAGTTCGGCTGACTTCCAAGACTCGTAGCCGCCGTCCAGCACCAAGCAGTTTTCGTGACCGAAATAGTTGAGCCACCACCAACCCCGAAACGAGCCGCCAAAGCGACTCGCCATTCCATCTTCGTACAAGATCACCAGTGTCTCTTCCGTGACACCCGCGCGTTGGAACAATTCTTCGAATACGACTTTCGACTGTGTCAGTTCGGCTTTGGTGGTTGTGGATAGGTGGTAGAAGATCTGTGGGATGCTGATGGCACCGGAAATGTGCTCCTTCTCGTAGTCCTTTGCGTCTCGAACATCGATAAAGAGTGCCCCTTGTTTTTGAAGCTCAGCGGCTTCCTGCGGAGTCACCAAGTAGTTTTCGGTTTGCACAGTCATCAATTTCTCCTTGGGTTTTGGCGAAGTGAGGGGCGGTTGAGCTGCACGCTGGACCGCCTTCCGGAATTGGTTTGTAGCTAGGGCTTGTTGAACGCTGTTCGATCGAATGCGAGGTGATTGCTGACGGTGTGCGAGGCCCAATAGAAGTGGTTTGGGGCTGCGTCCGCTCTAAGCCGTTAATCTGGCGATTTCTTTTCTCAGGTGTTTGGTCGCAGGTGTTACGACCCCAACGAAATACGATTCACGCAACTTGCGGTTTTGGTTGCTCTTTTCCGCGTAGGCTCTAGCGCCACCGTTGAGCATGCAGGCTTGTGCCGCCGCCATCGACAACTCACCGGCATCCAATCGAGCCTGCAGTGTTTGGACAACGAAGTCTCGCGACGTCTCGTGCGGAGTCTGGGCCAATTGCTTGGTTCGTTCGAGTAGCTCGTCAGCCTGTTCTTCCAGCTCGTCCGCGTGCGTCAAAAACTGGTTCACGTGCCAATGCGTTTTGTCCTGCTTTCGCATGATGGCTGCGCAAGATCGAACGAGTCCGATTCCCATGCCAACTTGCATCAGCACAAAGCCTGGCCGAATGGCTTTGATGTATTCGTCAGCGGGATCGGCGAGCACGAACTCGTCAGGAATGAAACAGTCGTCGAAACGCGTCGCCCATGTTGCCGACCCTTCGAGGGCAATAAAACGCCCACCATCGCACAACTTCACGCCGGGCTGGTCGCACTGCACCATTGCCATTACGCGATGTTCGGGCTTGCCCTTCATTTCAAAGACGACGCCGAAGTAGTGATCATTTTCGATATTGGAAACCCACGGCAGCGAGCCGTTGATGACGTAGCCATCACTGACACGTTCCGCGAAGACTCGGAGCGGTTCGATGTCCGAATAGAACTTCATCGGGTTCGATAGGCCCGTCGCGCCGAGTGCTCGGCCGGACCCGATTTCCGGAACGAGCTTGTCGCGCAAAGTAGTATTTTGTGTCTTTTCCAGATACCAGCCGCAAGCGTCATGGCACCAAACGCAAAACGCTGTGGAAAGGCATTCAAAGCCGACGAGAGCCATGGCTTCAATCGCCAGCGGCATATCGACTTCGCTCGCGATGCCCTGGCCTGTCAGGTGTTGCGCATAGAGACCTGCCGCTCCTAGGTTGCGCATCGTTTTCGACGGGTAGGCTCCGTTTTCGTCGATGTTGCGAACGTCCGGGCGTAGCTCCTTCTCACAGACATTCGCAACAGCAGCCAGAACATCGTCACGAGACGACGCGTTCGCTGGTAGGGTGGCTACCAAGTCGGTAGCCGTCGTGTCGGTGGATGGCGGCTGCATGTTTTGATCTCTCATGTTGGTCGCGTCACACCGTCAAATTGCGCGGAGTAAAAGCGACCGGAAACTGTTTTGGCTCCACGTTCAATGGACAGCGTCCGTTCAATGCACCGTCAGACCAAATACTGCTCTGCGTTCGAACGTGTCAATTGAGCAGTATTTTGGCGTGAGGCGGAAGGTTTTCGTTGCACCTAGCGGCGGTGTTGAGAACCAAGAGCGAAAGGCGGCAAGGTCAAACCAACTCAGCCTTAACCGGGACTGGCTTTTCATATGTGCAGGCGACCGGCGACCACTTTTTCGCGTGGGCCACAATGGCTTCTAGCTCCTCGCGAGGTGCGTCCGCCTTCAAATCAACTTTGACGCGTACTTCGTCAAAGCCCATCGGCTTGGGACTTGTATCACCGGTGCCCCAAACGGCCGTGATATTGATGTCAGCTTCAAGCTCAACAGCCAGTGACGTCACCTGAATGTCTTTGGAAACACAGTTGGCATGAATTCCAACAGCCAAACAGGAACCAAGTGCGGCCAACAACGCTTCAGACGGGTTTGGCGCGGTATCGTCTCCGAGAAGCGCTGGCGGCTCGTCAATGATGTGTGGTTCGAGATTGCGAATGTAATTCAAATGTCGAAATCGACCTTCAGCAACCGTCTTGCATTTGAGAGTCTTGACGGCTGACGGATCTGACTCGCCCTTCTTGATCAGATCTGACAAGCCACCTTTATCGATTGGCATCAGGCAAGATGTTGCCACAGGGCCTTCTTCGCAAGGTGCTTTCTTTTCTTCGGACATGGTTTTCCTTTCATAGGGAATTGGAGGTAGTTCGTATGCGGTTCAGTCAGATAGACGGCGTGGTCGGAGATACTTCGCTGAACCTCAGTCGGTTTGTTGTTTTGGCGATCGCTAGTAAACGTATTTGGAGTGATTCTGGCGTCGGATGTTATCGAGCTCAGATAACACTTCCTTGGCTCGAGGGATGTTGTTTGCTTTGAGGCATATGTGGAGTTGTCTTCCAAGGTTGGCCACCTCGGTCAAGGCCCCAGCGAAGGCTTGAGCTTTGCTGCCCTCGAGGTACTCGTTGGTGTGTTCTACTGATCGCTTGGCCAGATGGATGAATTCGGTGCAATCGCTCAGGCTTGCTGCTTGAAGATCCTCGCTGCCGAGAAACCGTTCTATGCGGCTCAACAGTTGTTCCATGCGTGCCATCTTGCTGTTCAGCTTGGGATACAGGTAATCCCACTCGTCGGCCTGTTCCGCGGTCGTCAATCCCTCGGTCGTTGGCTGTTGCTTACTCGCATTGTCAATCGCAACGGAGTCGTGCTGCGCTATGCAAGACACGTTCAATACGACGACGGCAGTGGTAAACCAAAGTAGTTTCATAACGGCTTGCAATACTCCAACACGATCGCTTCGGAACGAGTCAACGCGATTGCCGCAACTCCATCCAATTGACGCGATTGACGGCCCATTGCATGACGGAATCGAGTGCATAGCCGATCGCACCAATTACCAATACGGTCGCGGCTAGACGGTCGTATTCCAGACAGTCGCGTGCGTCGTTGATCGAATAGCCAAGCCCACTGGTAACACCAAGGAACTCAGCCGGAACTAGTACGACCCAAGCAACGCCAAGTGCCAGTCGCAAGCCGGTCAGAATGTCCTGAGCTGTCGCCGGCAGGATCACGTATCGCAGCAAGTGAATTGGTTTCGCGCCCAGGTTTCTTGCAACCGCGTACCAATCCGGATCGATCTTCGAGAGACCATTGCTGGTCGAGAACACGATCGGCCAAATGGCTGCGGCGGCGATCAAGAAGATGATCGAACCTTCCCACGTATCGAACACCATAACTGCGATTGGCATCCAAGCTAACGGACTTATCATCCGCAGGAATTGCATTGGCATGTTCGCTGTTTGCTTGAGCATTTTGAAACGCCCGGTCGCGATTCCCATTGGAATGCCGAATAGAGCCGCCCAAAACAAGCCCGTTCCGATGCGAAGTAGACTTGGCATGATCGGTTCCCAAATCGATCCGTCATTCCACATCCGTCCAAGTGCCCGGAACGATGGTGCCGGTGCGAAATCTGAGAATGCAGATAGATCAGGGTTCTTCGCCAACCAACGTCCGCCCAGCCACCAGAAAAACAGGAGCCCCATCATGCCAATCGTCGGGAAGACGAGCGACTTTCCGAAGCTGGATGCCCGTCGACCGAACTCTGCGTGTTGCATGCGCTCGGCGAAGTTCATGTCGA
>CAYQMZ010000066.1:6781-11545 GCA_964418725.1 uncultured Pirellulaceae bacterium | reverse complement strand
CGGCATCGCCACAAGATCTTGCCTGCCCGCTTGGGCAGTGGACGTCGAAACGGGGACTGCGGAGGATGCAGAGGACATTTCGATAGCTAGGCCTACGTCGCTCACAGCTTAACGGTCTCCTCACGATTGAACGGATCGTCAGGGTTCACGCTGGGGTCGTCTTTCCACTCTGGATACTTCTCAAGTGCCGTGCGAACGTAGTTGTAGTCCACTAGGTCCGTGACAACTTTGTCCGGGTCGAGACTCTTCAAGAATGTCTTGTCGCCATCTACCACTGTCTTGTTCATCGCACGAACGATCAATCGAGTTGCCGACGGGTATGGCCAAGGCTGAAAGTCGATTCGACCATTGCCCCATTCTTTGTGCTTGATGGCTTCGCTATCCACGTAGCCTTCTTCGTTCGTATAGAGCGTCATCGCTCGCTTGACGACCGGCGCGGGCATCGGCAAGTAGCCCTTACCGTCTCGGGAAAGCAGTTCGGCCACTTCGGCCTTGTTTTTCGAAGTGTAGACCTGTGCTTTCACGATGGCGTTCATCACCTTCTGCGTCCATTCAGGTTTTTGCACCGTGTCGCCTTCGTGCATACACACAACACAACAGGGGTGGTTTTTCCAAATGTCGCCGGTGAAGCGAAGCATCCGTGCTCCGGCTTTTAGCTCACCCATCGCGTTAAAAGGCTCCGCCACGATGTAACCATCAATCTTCCTTGCCGCCAAACCTGCGGGCATGTCCGGCGGCGGCATTACCTGTAAGTTGACTTCCTTGGGACCCAGCTTGGCGGATTGTGGTTTGATAACAGGGACAAGTCCGTTGGCTCGAAGGGCAACTTGCAGCACGATGTTATGCATCGAGTACCAGTACGGTACGGCGATTTGCTTTCCACCAAGTTGCGAGAAGTCGTCGATCTTCGTGTGTTTCCCGACGACCAGGCCCGAGCCGTTCGTGTGTGCCCACGCCATGATTTTGACAGGGAACTTGTTGTTGTAGCGCATCCAAACTGGAATGGGCTTGAGCAGATGCACGAGGTTGAACTTGTTGGCGGAAAAGCCCTCGACTAGTGGCGACCAGCCTCGAATAAGTGTGGGCTTGGCGGCCTTGAGTCCCTGTTCTTGGAAGTACCCTTTTGCGTGAGCGACCAGCAGTGCGGTCGCGTCGGTAATAGGCAGATAACCGATACGCACGACGTCGTCTCGGGTCGCAGCCATCGCGGCGGAAGGTAACGCAGCGGCGCCGGCAGCGGCCAATCCCCCGGCGGCCAATTGGTCCATAAAGCATCGACGCGTAAGCGACTCGCCATCGGAGATCAGTTGCTGGAACTGTTCGTCCTCGGTCATCGTGTCTTCGACGTAGGGCTTTTCGTTTTTCGGATCCATAGTTTTCCTTGGTTAGATCGCCGCCGTCGGCTCCGCCAAAGTTCTGGTTGGGCCAACTCTGTCGGTGCGCCAATAGCGGCTATGCTTTCGTTAGTTGGTTAGGAACCGTGACTTCTTGCTATGTTGTCCCCATCCGTCGCTTAGGTCCTCCCGGTAAGCAATTCGCGATTCTCCGACTCCGCGCCTAAGTACCAACGGATTTTGTCTTTGAGTTCCTCCGCCGGTCGATCGTTCATCAGATCGCCAACGATTCGACCCGGACACGACGACATCACCAGGATGCGTTCTGCCATCGTGATCGCCTCGTCAATGTCATGGGTGACGAGTATCTGTGTCATCTCGAACTGTTTCGTAATTCGCGTGACGTCGTGCTGCATTGAGGCACGCGTCATTTCGTCGAGTGCTGCGAATGGTTCGTCCAGCATCAAGAGTTCCGGCTGAGTCGCCAGCGATCGCGCCAGCGCGACGCGTTGCTGTTGCCCACCGGAGAGTTGTTGAGCATTCACGTTCGCATAGTCGCCCAGCCCCACAAGCTCAAGGAGTTCGGGGACGCGTTGCGCTGCGGCTTCGTGTTCGCCGGCAATCAGCATTCCGAGCGAAGCATTTCTCGCGACCGTCATCCAGGGATAGAGAGACGGCTTCTGGAACATCACATTCCATTTCGGCGACGGCGAGCTGACTCGCGTACCGTCGATGTGGACGCTGCCTTCTGTCGGCTGAACAAGTCCCGACACCAGTTGCAGCAGTGTGCTTTTCCCACAGCCGCTACGACCAACCAGTGCTACCCGCTGACCCGGCTCGATAGTCAACGTGATGTTGTCGAGAACGAAGTCGCCACGGTAAGCGTAGCGATGGCTCAATGAATCAATGCGGACGTGTGAACCTCGAGCGGACATGACTATTCGTGTCTCCCTCCGAGCGGTAGCGGGCCGACACTGTATTCGTTGCCGTCGCGGCGAATGACGACCGTCACGTCTGATCCGATCGACATCGTGGCGATGATCGAACGCAAAGACTCAATTTCTTCAACAGCAGTTCCGTTGACCGAGACGATCGCGTCACCAAGTGTGATTCCCAACTTCGCAGCCGTCGAGTCACGGTACAGTGTCGTAACAACCGAATTTGATGGGTCGCGAATCCCAACTCCGAGGAATGGTTTGGCACTTCCTTCGCGAGGCTCGCCCGCGTGCGATGTGGTGGTGACGGCATTCGATTCGGCATTGGAATCTATAGCAGGCATGTCGATCAGCAAGACGACGTTGTCATCTGCTGACGAAGCTTCTCTGGCCGATTTCAGCTTCGCCTCAGCTTCTAAGATGGCCGACGGGTCGACGCCAGCGAGCTTGGCTGCCGCTAACGCAGGCTCCAGTTTTTCGGGGTCTGCTTTCATGAACGAAAACGGCATCGCAGCGCGAAGCTGTGCCTCCGCATTGACTTTGCCCTCTCGTAGTTTCGCCTCTGCATCGAGGATAAGAGACTGGTCGACGCCGGCCAACTTCGCGGCCTCGAGCGCTGTTCCAAGCTTCGTCGGGTCGGCGGGCAAAAACGAGAATGGCATGGCGGCCTGCAACTGAGCTGCGGCCTCAACAGTGCTGAGCGTGGCTGCTCCTTTTGCTTCTTGCAGCTTTTCCTCGGCGGCTAAGATGACTTGCCGGTCGACACCGGCGAGCTTGGCTGCCGCCAACGCAGGCTCCAGCTTTTGTGGGTCTGCTTTCATGAATGAAAACGGCATAGCGGCCCGAAGTGTCGCCTCCGCCGCATCCTTCGCTGAGGTATCCGAAGCTGTCGAACTCGCTACGTTCGGCGCCGGCTCATCTGCAAGGAGCAAAGCTTCTAGTGCACTTGCGCTTTCCGGCAGCCCTTCCACACCGGAAGATGGAGCCGGATTCTCAGCTAGTACGTGACTGAACTGGCTGGCGAAGACTAGCAATGCGATACAACGAAGTGTGCATTGTGGATTTGGAAATCTGTATTGCTTCATGACATTTACCCGTAGGTTGGCGTGGCTCCATCCCAAGAAACGTCGCCGGAAGGTCCGTAGATGGTGGGCACATGGGCTCCGGCGAGTCGGAGCCAAGCTTGTACTTGCGTGCGGTGGTGGCACGTGTGCAACACACGACGCCAGAAGGTCCAGATGCGTTGCCTTTGATAGCCAAAGAACTCTTGCTCCTCCAACCACCACGCTTTCGTTGCGTTGCTAAGCTGCGGTATTCGAAGTCGTGCGAAAGCAACGTATCTATTGATGTAGTCCTCTACGTCCGCGTCCACCTCCGTTGGCAGCAACTCTTCAACAGGCGGTTCTTTCAGTCCGACGAATTCGAAAAAGAAACGTCGCTCGGATAGCAACTGATGCTTGAGAATCGTCCGAATCGTGTTGGTTTTCGTGTGAGGTGAGAAGTCGATGAGGTCCGCGGGAATCGCCTTCCACATGCTGGCCGTTTTGTTCGTCTCGCTGACGTATGTCTGCACGAGATGATCAAACTCCGGCGCGGATGCGGAAGGAATCTCGGAATCTCTGATGGCAACGAAATCGTATTGCATGGGAGTAATCGATGGCGCTGAGGTCGGTGTGAAACAAACTCGCGTCGGCCGGGTATGCGGTTGGCACTTCAACGGGTGCGACGATGTGGGAACATCGTCGCTCCGCTGCATAGTTCGACGTTGAGCAGTCTGCTCCGACCCAGGGAGTTGGCGGCTAGAATTGTTTGTAGGGCAGGAACTTGCCACAGAAGGTAATCTTGACGCGATCACCCTTTGGATCCGGCTCGCGATCGACGTCGATCGAAAAGTCGATCGCGCTCATGATGCCGTCGCCAAATTCTTCTTGGGCAACATCCTTCATGGCCATGCCGTAGCTGTGCATGATTTCGTAAAACCGATACACGAACGGGTCCGTTGGGACGGACATATCCATACAGCCACGGAATGGACACTGCTTGAGCAGCTTGACCTCGAAATCATCCAGCCCGAACTTGTCGCCAACGGCCGCGGCTTGCTCAGGATTTAACTGGCATTGACCGGTCAGTGCTGCAGCGGTCCAGACTGGATTTTGACCGGTCAAAGGAGCGAGTTGCTCCCACGTCCAATCGTTGGCAATCTTGATCGCACAGATTTTTGCCGTTACATCCGCCCGCGTGGTGGTCGGCACTTCGGTGACTGTTGACATGTTAAAGTCCTCTTTGAAAAGGGTGAGAGATTGGGCGTTAATCGTGCAGGATCACACCCGTCAAACTTTCGGATTCAGTTGTCGTGAATTGGTGATAGTGCAGCCTCGTTCTTCACGTCGCCGAACGCGTCTGCTGTGATTTGCACCTCGGGAACGTTTTGGGGGTCGACCGTCTCCTTGATCTTTGCGAAGGCTTTGGAGCGATTGACCAGAAAGTCCATGAGG
>CAYQMZ010000066.1:356-6771 GCA_964418725.1 uncultured Pirellulaceae bacterium | reverse complement strand
CCATCAGGTGGTTACGCAATGGATAAAAGTTCGGATGGGGGTGCATCGAGTGACGCTCCCGGTCCTTCGGCAACGTGTTCACCACGATTTCGCACAGTCTCGCTTCCGGTCCATTGGTCATGAGCAGAATGCGATCCGCCAACAGCATCGCCTCATCGATGTCGTGAGTGATCATGAAGACCGTCTGCTCTGTTGTGCGGCATATCCGAGTCAGCTTTTCCTGGATGCTTCCTCGAGTCAGTGCATCGAGGGCACCAAACGGTTCATCTAGCAGCAGAATCTTGGGCTCGATCGAAAGAGCTCGAGCGATGCCAACGCGTTGCTTCATGCCACCAGACAACTGAGATGGCTTTTTGCGGTGGGCGTCCTGGAGGTCAACCATCTCCAGATACTTTTCGACTTGCTCACGGATGCGACTCTTAGACCACTCGGGCCAGCGACTCTTCACCGCAAAGCCGATGTTGGACATCGTCGTCATCCATGGCATGAGGACATGGTTTTGAAAGACGACTGCCCGATCCAATCCTGGACCGTCGATTTCCTTACCGCCGACACATACGAATCCGTCGGACGGTGTATCGAGTCCCGCCAAGATATTGAGCAGCGTTGACTTGCCACATCCAGAATGACCTATCAGACAAACGAACTCACCTTTCTTGATCTTGAAATTGACCTCGTTAAAGACGGTTACCTGGCCGTCTCCATCCGATGATGGAAACGATTTTGCCAGTCCATCCACCTCGATCATGGTGGGGCCGGTTGAATTCACATTGATGGGGCTGCCGTTGGAATTACTCTGCATAGGTCACCGCCTTTGTGAGGCCGGCAAGCAGCCAGTCCAATGCCATCCCGATCAATCCGATGAAGATGATTGCCACGATCACATTGGTGATGTCCAGATTGTTCCACTCGTTCCACACGAAGTAGCCAATGCCTGTGCCACCAATTAGCATCTCTGCGGCGACGATTACCAGCCACGCGATACCAATCGAGATACGCATGCCAGTGAGGATCGTTGGAGCAGCGGCCGGAAGGATTACGAAGAAGGCCGTTCGTAACCGTCCTGCCTCAAGTGTTTTCGCCACATTCAGATAGTCCTGGCGAACTGCCGCAACTCCGAACGCTGTGTTGATCAAAACGGGCCAGATCGCGCAGATAAAGATCACAAATATCGAGCAGGGCTCGGAGTCCTTGATCGTGTAGAGAGCGAGCGGCATCCAAGCCAACGGCGACACTGGCTTGAGAATCTGAATAAACGGATCCAGTGCCTTCGACAGCACAGGACTCATTCCAACTACAAAACCAAGCGGCACCGCAATCAGCACGGCCAACAGATAGCCTTGGGCAACCCGGGCCAACGAATACAGCAACTGAGAACCGATGCCTCGGTCGTTCGCACCGTTGTAGTAAAAGGGATCCTTGATGTGGTCCCACAGCTTCCGAGACACTTCAATCGGACCCGGCATGGGATTGGTCTCCCCTTTTGCCGAGGCACCGATCAACTCCAGGTACTCTGGGTCCATATCAGCAAGCGCCGGATCGGGCGGCTCTGGTCGTGTCGTCGCATGCCACACGAGGCAAAAAGCCCCGAGGAACACGAGCGACAGCAAACCAGCCAGTAAACGTTGACGCGTAAACATTCAATCTCCTGAGGGATTTGTAGCGGTGGATCTGGCTGTCGTGGCCAAAGCAGACCGAGCCGACAGCAGATTGCCACCACTAAGGATTTGAGTTTGAGGGTCTCACACTCGTGAGATTTTGAAGCTCTTTGCGTACGCGTCGGGCTTGCTTGGATTAAACGTCTTGCCCATGAGCTTGTAGCTCTCGTGCTTGAACTCGATTTCCTTCTTAAGATCCTCCTTGATGAGTTTCTCTGCATCGGCAGAGAGATAGACCTGTTTCGCAACAGCGGCGTAGTCAACATCTCCTTTGATGTAGCCCCAACGCTTCATCTGGCTCAGAATCCAGATCGCCATCTCCTGCGCGGGATAAGGTGCGAAGTGAATACGGTCTGGCTCGCGTTTCACGTTGCCCAGGCCGTCGGCATAGGTGCCGGTCATGACCTGCTTCACGACCGTGAGCGGTTGGTTCAGATAGTTCTTGGTATGGATCGCGTCCGACACAGCTACACGGTTGTCGTAGGAGCGACAGTAGTCGATCGATTCCATCACACTCTTGAACAGAGCCAAGAACGTATTTGGATTCTCATTCACAAACTTGACGCTGGCAGAGAACGCACAGCATGGGTGCTGGTACCAAATTTCCTTCGTCAGGATGTGAATGAATCCGACGTTGTCGAATACCGCACGTTGGTTGAAGGGGTCAGGTGCGAGATAGCCGTCGACATTACCAGCTCGCAGGTTAGCGACCATTTCTGGCGGTGGAACGACGCGGATTTGAATATCTGTATCAGGATCGATTCCGTGCTCGGCAACGTAGTAACGCAACAGGAAGTTGTGCATCGAGTACTCAAACGGCACACCAAAAACCATCCCCTTCCACTTCTTGGGATCGCGCCGATTCTTGTGCTTGTTCGCGAGCACGATTGCCTGACCGTTGGTGTTCTGCATCGCGGGAACGGTAAATGGTTGCCCGGTCGAACCAGTTCCCATCGTCATTGCCAACGGCATCGGCGCGAGCAAGTGGGACGCGTCGTATTCGCCCGAAAGACATTTGTCTCGTGCAACGGCCCAGCCGGCCGTTTTGATCACATCCACGTCCAGGCCGTTCTTGCGGTAGATACCCAGAGGATGCGCGGCGATCAGCGGAGCCGAACAAGTAATGGGAACGAACCCAACTTTCAGCTTCGACTTCTCCGGCTTGCCCAACGTCTCCTGCGCCAGTGCCTTCACTGCACTGAGCGGGAAGATGCTGGCTATTGCTGCGGCTGTCGACTTGACGCCAACCGCCTTAAGAAATCGACGACGATTCACATCGTTTCCAAAGACTCCCATCATGACCGCGTTTTCCACGGCACGATCCAGCATTGCCTCGCTATCCTGCAAGTCGTCCGCCGGTGCTCCGAGTGAATCGGCGGCAGCCCTGTCTTCTGCAGAAGTTGACTCGTTGGCTAGGTGAGGCAACAGAGCGTCTGAAGCAGGAGCATCAGTAACTTCACCGGCAGGCCACTCTCCGCCATCCCAGTCAGGCGCGTCGGGAAGGAGGTTGGCTGTCTTGGGATCGAAGTTTCGAGTCTCGCTTATAGCGTCCTCGTTCCAGATGTCCTTGTCGGGATCATATGGGTTGTTGAAGTTGGCCATCGGAGCTTCTCCTTAAGAGTGAATGTGCGCAGGCGACACGCGACGCTTAGTTCAGCGGGCGTTTGGGTTGGGCGGTTTGGGTACGGTGGATCGGCGAACAAGCACGCAGTGCGAATTGAGCCGAGTCGAGAAACCACGAAACGAAAACGTTTGGCGGTTTTGTCAGACGACGCGTCGTTGCATCGATTTCAGAAGGCAGCTGAACAAAGGGAGGAAACTTCTCAGTTGCGTCTGATGGAAAAAGAGCACTGCATGTCTCGTGCCAGCATCGTTCGGCTCGCGTTTATGGGGCACATGACTGTCAGCATGCTCAAAGTCGTCTCAGTGTTTGCTGCGAAAGTGCGCGGCGAGAAGAAACGGACGAAGCAAAACGGTTTTCGTCAGTTGGACAAGAAGCAATCTGAAATGCAGCAAATGTTAGCCTCGGTTGAACAACAGCAGAGTCAGCATGCTGAGGTTGGCGCGTAACTTGCATATTTTGAATAGCACCAGGCGGATACAGGAGCCCAAAAAATGGGAAGCGCGCCCTTTCTGCAACCGCTTGTACTAGCTTTCGATGAGTCTAACGAGAGGCTTACCTTGTTGGGCGATGCACTTCGCGAGGCGGGTTTCGATCGTGTGCATTTGTTGTCAGACACTTCTGACCTTCTTAACACTGTCATCGATTTGAAACCCGACGTGATTCTGATGGAGGTGGAATCGCCTAACCGGGATACGCTGGAACAACTCACGCTGGTTCGTGATCAGCAACCGACGGCCGTTGCACTAATCACGCAGGACGAAGAAGCTCAATCCATCAAATCGGCGGTGGATTCAGGCGTTTGTGCGTACACCGCCGATGGGATTCAGGCTACGAAAGTACGTCCCGTGATTGAAATCGCGATGGCCACGTTTCAAAAGTTCAAACGTCTTCGCGGTGAACTTGCACAGGCCCGAGACGAATTGAGCCAACACAAACGGATCGACCGAGCGAAGGCTCTTCTCATGCAGGAGCGGGGGCTCTCTGAGAACGAAGCCCATCAGGCGTTGCGGAAACTCTCGATGGATCGAAAGCGAAAGTTGGCGGACGTCGCGGATGATCTCTTGGCGATTTCTAGGTTGCTACGCGAGTAGCACTTAGGGAGCTAGGTTCAGGTGAACTTCGATAATCTGCGTTGACTTTCTCGATCAATGCACATGGTAAGTCTCGCGACTGGACGCGACTTGCAGTTCCACGCCACTTTGCTTTGCAATTGCCCCTTTGATTCTGAAGAATACCCACGGGCAGAGAGAATTGCGTGGGAACGGACGTTTAATGGCAAAGCCGCTTCGAACCGGGGCACAGTCCTGGTATTTATTAGTTGCGACGCTATTCGCGGCTGGCTTGATCGCGGTATGCGGAGTCCAATGGGTACAACGTGGTTTTAACTGGTTGTACATCCAAAGCTTTAGCAGCGATGGTTCCAGGTTCGTCGCACAGTCCGGTGGTCGACTGATTGGTGGCTACGACTTAGGCATCTACGATAGCGAAAACGGCGAACTCATCTGCCGTTTGGACGGTCGGTTCTACAGCCCACAAGATTGGTCGAGCGACGATACGAAGTTGGTGGCCCTCTCCTACGACGCACTGACTCGAAATCGCGGAGTCGAAGTTCTCGACGTTAGCGGGACTAGCGTCGAAGTCTCGGCATCGTGGCTCACGACGTACGTGCAGACCGACGCCGCTTTCTTTGACTCACAGGATAGAGTTGTTCAGATTAACCGGCTTCCGACTCCGCCACCACGGAACCGAACGAACAAGAAAGACAGTCGTCAGAAAAACCGTCTTGAGTTCGTTCGTGACAACCGCGAGGTGACGGGGGCGATTGAATTTGGGATCGATGAAGGAGCCACGCTGCTCTACCAAAGTGATTCGGACATTATTTCCATTCGTTTCACGGCGAGTACGGCGGTTCCCAAGCCTGATCTAGTATTCACTAGCTTGAAGGAGCCAACGAATGTCGTGCAGTTCGATGCGGTGACTGGTGAGGTACTCCGCCAGTTGGGGAATCGTGACGTGGATGATTACGATGCATCGATAAGCTACGACTACTCGAGTCAAAAGAATGCGATCGTCGTGTATCGAGCCGATGTGGAAACGCCAGTACTCGAGATCCCCACGCGAGGCACAATTACACGCGGGCCCTTCGCCATAGGTCGTGACCATGTCTTGGTGTACGACAATATCCACACCAAGCAGCCAAAGCTGTTCAGTTGCGAAACTGGAAGAGTTGACGGTCTCAGGATTCCACCACTGCGACATGCCTTCCCCACGCAAGGAGGCGAAGCGTTATTGTTTACGAAGAGCGGTAAGCTTGTGTGTTTAAACCCCACAGGCGAACAGCATGTTGTCAGGGACTTCCGTCCGCTTGCTGGTTTGTTTCGCAGTCTCGCGATTGGTGGTATTCCGTTGCTGTGGGGATCGCTCTTTATCGTCGGTTCCTTGCGCAGAACTCGTCACCCGTTCGGTGAGGTCGCGCTGTTGATTTTGGTGACGTGCGGCGTTTTGGCGTGTTGGTCTTGGTTCGGTACTGGTGGTAGAACCGTCAATGTTCGTTTCGGAATTGGGCTTGGCTATGGGATCCTTACTTCCGCCGTTGTTTTCGGTTTGATCTGGTACCACTCGTCACCATCGCCTTGGGGTGTGAAGGTGCCCGCCGGGGTCATCTATGCATGTGTGATCCTATGTCTATTTGCTGTTTGGTCAGCCGGGAACACTTCGCAGTTCGTGCAGCTTGCGATGGGAGCCTTGCTGATCGCTGTATGGCAAACCGCTTTGCTGGTTGCTTTTCGTCGTCGCGTCGCCAGGGTTGAGTTTGGTGAGGTGACTGATGCTCGGCCAACACATCAATTCACGGTGCGGCAGGGTTTGCACTTTACCGGTTCGATCGCGATTCTGCTCGCTATCGTTCAGTTCCTAAAGTGGGACGGGCTTAGCTTGCCGGACATTCTCGGTTCGGTAATTTTCTTGGTGGGCTTTGGAGCTGTGCTCACGGTTCCCGCGACGTTTGCAATGTGGATTGCGTTTCGCATGGAGGACTCTATTGGAAGCTGTCTGCTCAGTCTATTTTCGGTCCTTCCCGCGGCTTTGATCTCTCATCTTGCCGACGGTGTCCCCGTCAATTCGTTGGACGACG
>CAYQMZ010000066.1:0-346 GCA_964418725.1 uncultured Pirellulaceae bacterium | reverse complement strand
CTTCTACGGGCCATCTGTTCTGGTAGCCTTTGTTATATGGTTCGGCATTCGCTACTGTCGTGCACATGGCTATCGAATTGCCAGGCCATAGTCTGTTGTATTTGCTAATCTGTGCGTTGGCCGTTGAAGAAGAGCAATTGCGAACCTGCATGGTTTGTTGCAAGATGAGTTTCGGTTGGAACCATACGGGACCAAAACAGCACAGCAAACTGGGTGGCGACGGCGATTCAAATGTCGAAACTGAGGATTGGAAGACGAGCACCTTACTTTGATCTGGTGAAGATCGATGGGGCAGGCACGAATCAGGGGCCTGTCTCTCTCGAGGATTACCTGGATGCCTGGTTGG
>CAYQMZ010000065.1:0-16614 GCA_964418725.1 uncultured Pirellulaceae bacterium | reverse complement strand
ATGATGTTCCCGCGGGAGGGTGAAGTGGTGAATGCAAGTTCAAACTTGTGGGTAATGACAAGCTCCCCGACCCTGCCTACACAACGGACCCGATACGTATCTAGCGTTTGGTGGCGCGGCCTTCTATGCCGTTGTAGCCGTAGTGAACTTCGATGTCCGTCAACGGCGAAGTCTCAAACCAATTGCGAAATGTTCCGATCGTCTGTCGCTGATCGTAGGCTGGCGACAGCATGTCGAAAGTGTCCAAGATCGACCACTCTTGCAACATCTCTTCCGACAGGTCGTAGCGCCCGCGATAGTCAACAACCAGCAGCATGCGATTGATCTTCGAGCCGACGACTGGAATTTTGTTGATGAGTTTGGTGACAGGCCACATCAGTTTGATGTAGCCCGCGACTAGCGGATATAGCCGTCGAGGATCCATTCGACGCGTGATGGGGCGCAGCCAAAAGTATGTGCGATAGAAGATTTCAATCAGCCCAAGAATGCCGCTACGCTTGTCGTATACGTCGGTCGCCAAATGACCGCCCGGCTTCAAGAACTGGGGCAGCGTCCGGAACGTCTTTTCCACGTCCGGCGTGTGTTGCAACACGCCAAGACAGAACACCTTGTCGAACGCATTGCGACGGAATGGCATACGGTACACGTCCGATTGTACGATCAGCAGATTCTCATGATCGCGATGAATCCGATAGTTCGCGTCAACGGCGCCGCTCAAGTCTGTGGCAATCACCATCGCGTCGGTTGAAACCGCTTGAGCCGTGAATCGCCCGCTACCGCAGCCCACTTCCAGCATCACTTCGCCGGGCAGCTTGCGGTCCCATTTGGTCTCATTGAAGAACCGGTCTTCCGAAACACTCGAGTTCGAGTAGCTATCGTGTTGCGTTAGCGCATGTTTATTCCACTGAAAGTCAAAGCCATCTGCATAGTTGCTAAGCTCTACGAATCGTGGCACACCTCGCACGATAGGGAACTCAGCTTGGCAAGCATCACACAGCAAGCTACCAGTCTCGACATGCATATCGTCCGCTTCAGGACAATCGCCAAAGACTAGATCCTCCTGGCAGTCAGGGCACACCAGATACTGCAAGTGTTTCTTAAACATGGTTATGCGTTTTGTGGCATTGGGGATACGAGTTTCAAGGCCGGTGGCTCCGTCACGCGTTCGGCGAAACTGTCGATGTACTGACGCTGCCACATTTCAATCGTCAACAGCGTCCACAGCTCTCTTCCTCGAGAGACACGTCCAGCGTTGTGTTGCTCTGCTAGTCTGCGAACAACCAGGTTGTCGAACAGCCCTCGTTGTTCAGTACGGTCGTCGAACAGTATCTGCTTCGTGAAATCCTGCAAGTCCTCGCGCAGCCAACGATCAAGCGGAATCGAAAATCCACGCTTCGGACGATCCACGACCTCCGGCGGCAACAGACGATTCGCTATCTGACGCAGGGCATGCTTCGTGGTGCGTTTATTTAGCTTCGCGTCGTCATGCAGACCTGCAGCCAACTCGAACAAACCATGATCCAGCAGCGGTGATCGCACTTCAAGCGAATGCGCCATACTCATGCGGTCGACCTTCCGCAGCATATCCGCATGCAGCTCTGTCTTGGTGCCAAGATACAACAGCCGACTGAGATCCGTACATCCTTGCTGCGCATCGAAAAACGGTGCAAGCCAGCTAGAATCCGACTGAGTCAAATGCTTACGAAGCTCTGGGTCGTAGTACAGCTGCTCTCTTGTTTCTCGCTTAATCTTCGTTGCCCAGCGCGTGTAACGTTCGAGTGTGGGCAGTCCTACCCCGTACGCAAATTCTCTGGCGACCCGCGCTGTGTTGATGTACTTCGTAGATTCAGGCACGACAGCGGACACGACGTCGCCCAATCCCTTGGCGACGAACTGTGGAACAAACTGCAATCGCGACGCCACCTGATTGGCCACAAAGATGTTGTAGCCCGCGAACATTTCGTCCCCACCGTCGCCCGACAACGCAACGGTCACGTGCTCACGGGCAAACTTCGAGACATAGAACGTAGGAATCGCCGACGAATCATAGAACGGCGCATCATGATGCCGGATCAACGTTTCCAAAATGTCAGGTACGTTGGGCTTCACAATCATTTCGTGATGCTCTGTCCCGCAGTGCTCGGCAACTCTCTTGGCGTACGATAATTCGGAGAACTCTTGGTCATCGAAACCAATCGAAAACGTCTTCACAGGCTCAGCGCACAGCTGGCTCATCAAGGCCACGACGATACTCGAATCGATGCCACCGCTTAGGAACGCACCAATGGGCACATCACTAACCAACCGTTTGCGAACGGCTTCTCGGATTCGTGGCTCAAGTTCCTTCAGCGTTTCAGCTTCGTCGTACTGATCGGGCCGACTAAACGTCAAATCCCAAAACACGTTCTGTTCCAAACGGCCTGCCGAGTAGATCAACATCGTCGCCGGCGGCAATTCCTGAACGTCTGCGAAAGCCGTGTTGGTCGGCAGGATATGGCCGAACGTTAAGAGTTGATGGATAGCTTGCAGGTTCATTTCGCGCGGGACATTACCGTCCTGCAGCAGCGACTTAATCTCGGATGCGAAAGCGATGCGTGTTCCATCGACGTGGTAATAAAGTGGCTTCACGCCCAGACGATCGCGACACAGGATAAGCGTTCGCTTGCGGAAGTCCCAAATCGCAATCGCAAACATGCCTTCCAGGTGATCGACAAAGTCCAGTCCGTATTGCTCGTAGAGATGGACAATCGCTTCCGTGTCACTGTTGCTATTGAAACGGTGGCCTTGCGAAACAAGTCGTTCGCGAAGTGATTGGAAGTTGTAGATTTCGCCGTTGAAAACGACGGCCACGGAATGGTCTTCGTTGAAGATCGGTTGCGTGCCACCTTCCACATCGATAACCGAAAGTCGACGCATGGCCAGCCCCACGCCGGGTTCGGCTAATCCGCCACCGCTGTCAGGTCCTCGGTGCGTGAGTGCGCCACACATGCGCGTGAGTAATTCGACGTCCGGTTTCTGATGCGTATCAGCAAAAGCGACGCCCGTGATTCCGCACATAGCAAATCCCTGGCTACCTGATCCGGTCGTAGGCGGCAATCGTGCGTTCCACACATTTCCGCCACGTAAACTCGGGTGCGCGGGCAAGGGCCCTTTTTGAAAGCGTTGCACGCAACTGCGAATCATCTAGGAGCTGTTGCATGTTGTCAGCCAACGCTTCTACGTCGATGGGATCATCTTGATAAAGTGCTGCATCCCCAGCCGCTTCCGGAATCGATGTCGAATTGCTGGCGACGATCGGAAGCCCACACGACATGGCCTCCAGGATCGTAAAGCTAAAGCCTTCGTGCAACGATGGATGAACCAGCATTGTGGCGCGGTTATACAAATGCAGCAATTGGCTGGCAGGGGTGTAACCAAGGAATCTCACGCGATCGACAAGACCCAATGTTTCCACAAGCTGTTTCAACTCTTGGAAGTGCGGGTGCTTTTGACCGCCGGCAAGAACCAACCGAGGCACCTCTTGGTCTCGAGCCAAAATCGCATAGGCTCGGATCGCCGTCTCGAAATTCTTGACAGGTACGAGGTTACCAACACAAAGAATGAAGTCGTCGTCGGGTCCCAGATCGTTGGATCCCAAGTGTTCGCTTGGTTGCAGATCGAGCTCTGACGCAGAGAGCTGTCGGTAAATCGGATCCACACCGTTATTCACGGTGACGACCCGATCCGTGGGGATCTTCAGGTGGTCCACCAGTCCACGGGCAACATAGTCAGATACGGCAATCAGGAGATCCGCTTTCCGATAAGCAGTACCCGCGACTTGATTCCAATAGATGTGATCAAGCGTCTGCATCGGGTAGTTGCCCAAGAACTGACCAACTGCGGGGACGCGGTAGACGGTTTTGACATTGGTGAAAATTGGGCCGACGTGCTTCAAGCTATGGTAGGCATCGAAGCCGTGCTTCTTCAAAATCCGCGGCAATGTTAGCTGCGACCACTGAAACTCCAGCACGCGGTTGGCATGTGGTACAGCTGCAACGCGCGGATGTCTGCCGTTTAGCGGCGTGGCTCCCTCGTTAAAGACGAACGCGATGCGGTGCTCGTGCTGAATGCTGTCCAGTTCGCGCACATAGCTGTCAATGAAGGTACTGGTACCTCCCTTGGTGCTAACGCGAATATCGAGACAAACCTTCATGAACAACGCCGGGGGATGGCTGGTAAGGGGAGAGAGGCAAATCCAGGACGCCGCGAGACGAACGCGAGCAATCTATCCCGGTCAGAAATCTGAACGGCCCGCGTAACAACATTGAAGCAGCCACAACCAACCTATCCACGAGGACGACCTCTCCACGGATGACGTCCTTAACAAATATGCCACCGAGCAAGCCGCAATCATTGCTCAAACCATGAAACCTAACGGCAGAAGGCGTCTGCACGGAGGCCACGAATCGACAGAAACCCTACAATCAATACGGTCAGGTCGGCGTTTCGAATCTGCAACACGACGGGTGGTTTGCTGCCACGTTGAAGCGGTATTTCGTGAGAGACTTACGAAGTTGCTAGATGACATCAGTCGGCATGACGCTTGCATCCCATAACTTGGTCGAGATTCTTGACACGATGGAGCTTGGCTCTAGATTCAGGGCTTGGTAGCGGTGATCCGCAGCAGAGGCTTCTGACTCGGTTGGGCTCTCGACGATGGACCGAACAACGCAAAACACGCTGGCTTTCACGACTGCATATGCAGCCGACGGGGACGGAGTCTAGCCAGATCGAACGTGCAACTGCATTTGCACGCCCCCGCTAAGCGAAACCCACTCGGTCTCGCAACGTTGAAATGAACCACGCTGAATTTATCCCAGAGCTCGCCACCAACGGCCCAACAGAGCGACTGAAGTGGGGCATGTTCCCACGGTCGCTGGTGTTTTGGATTGGCCTGTTTCACATGGCCACCGTGGTAATTCGACCATGGGAGAAGCTGTTGCCCGAGCTGGCTCCGCTCCGATTCGAGCGTGTATTGGGCATCACGATGGTTGGCCTGGTCGCCCTTAACTACAAATGGGAACTTCGTGGTGGCCTGATTACCATCGCGATCCTTGCCTTTGTCGCGATGATGTTCGTGACCAGTCAGTTCGCGATGATCCCGGAACTATGTGAACGCGACCTCGTGGCAATGGTCTCCACGCTGATCTCGTTCTTCGTCATCATTTTCGTGACGAGATCCACATACCAGCTGTACTTCCTGCTGTTGGCGTACATCGGAATTGTGTTCCTGTACATCACGAAAGCCCAGTGGGAGTATTTCTTCAATGGTGCCGCTATGTACCAGATGGGCGTGCGGCGTCTCGCTGGCATCGAGTACTACTATCGCCACCCAAATGCCGTGGGCGGCTCGGTCGTTTGTAGTTTGCCGATCGCGTACTTTCTGTACCAAGTCCGGCATGAGTTCACACAGACTTGGCCACGCAAATTCCGCAAACTGTTCCCTTGGTTCTTATACAGTTTCGGTGCAGTAGCCATCTCCGGAATCCTGCTTACTCGTAGTCGAACGGCGGCTATCTGCTTGGTCGTCCTGGCCTTGCTGGCGGTTTTCACGAGTTCAAAGAACTTGTTCAAAAAGGTGCAGTGGCTGCTGATTATGGGCTGCGTCTTTGTCGCTGCGTTCTTCGTCTTGCCGGAAGACATGCAGGGCCGCATTCAAACGATCTGGGATTCAACCGTCGAACGAGACGGGATGCACCGTGGTGCAACCGCATCGGGTGAAGGTCGCGTGGTTGGTTTTTGGATGGGTATGAAAATGTTCCAGCGACACCCGTGGACTGGTGTCGGACTGGCAAACTACAAGGAATACCGCGAAGCCAAGCTGGACGGGACCTACCTGGACGCCCACAACCTCGCAGCCGAAATCATGTCCGAAACAGGCATCCTTGGAACTGCCAGTTTTGTCATCCTGCTGTGTGTAGTTGTTTGGACGTTACTGCGGGCTCGAAAGCGGGCCAATCGTATCGTCTGGCACTCGGACGGTATCGGCCTTAGCTTGCTGGCCGTTAGCTGCCTGCAAGTATTGGCAATGCTGTTGATGCAAGGCATCGCGTCGCACAACCTGCATCGCTACAACTGGTTTTGGCTGGCTGCATTTGCCGCCCTCTGTGCCCGACAAGTAAGGGCTGCGGAGCGCGAAGACGCGTACTTACAAGACCAATATCAGGCGGACGACGCCTACTGGGACGACGAAGTGTTTGAAGAAGAAGTGGTAGTCGCGTAGCCACGATAGCCACTACTTCCGATCGTTTATCGTCAATCATGATTAAGTCCATCACATCAGAGATTCACCGTTCGCTCGCGGCCAAGGCATTCGCGCTAGACAAATGGCGAGTCGGGCAAGGTGCGATGGTGTCGTATTTGCACGAGTTTCAAAAGTCGCAGTTCGCGACGCTGGAACAAACCCGCGAGCGACAATTGCGTGAGCTCAAGAGAATCGTCGGCCACGCAATCGAGAACTGCCCCTATTACGCGAATCGCTTCTCAGCGAATGGATTGTCTGTCGTCGATTCACTTCAGAGCCTGGAGGACTTGGCGGCTTTTCCGATTCTCGAAAAAAGCGACATCCAGCAAAACCAACCCGAAATGATCTCCACAAGTTGGCCAAAATCCGACTTGATCGCAAACCACACGGGTGGCTCGACGGGTGAACCTCTGCCGCTCTACCTGAATTTGGATAGACGATGCCAACGAGATGCCGGAGCATGGCGGCACAACGAATGGGCTGGCGCAAGACTGGGCGATAAGGTTTCCTATGTGTGGGGTGCAGTCTTTGACCTTCCCACTGATTCCATCAAGACACGACTGCGAAACTGGCTGATCGATCGCACGCTTTACCTCAATAGCGGTGATCTAACTGAACAGAACATGCTGGAGTTCTATGAGTCTCTGCAACGCTTCCAGCCGACAGCAATGATCGCGTATGCCCGTTCGCTCGCTTTGGTGGCTAGGTTTTTCAAACAACGAGATTTGGTGGCGCCTCCGTTCAAAGGAATCATTACGTCTGCCGAGACGCTGTCCGACGACGATCGTGCGGTCATCGAAGAAGTGTTCCAGGCCAAAGTCTTTAACCGCTACGGCTGCCGCGAAGTTTCAGTCATTGCCAGCGAGTGCGAACAGCACGATGGTCTGCATACGATGGCCGAGTGCTTAGTGGTTGAAGTGGTGGACGCAGATGGCAAGCCATGCCCACCAGGTGAAATGGGTAGCATCCTTGTTACCGATCTCTTCAACTATGCCATGCCTCTAATTCGATATCGCGTCGGCGATATGGGAGCCATCAAGGCCGGCGAATGTCCGTGCGGCCGAGGCCTGCCGATGCTGGAACGAATCGAAGGACGCGTCACCGATTTTCTTGTCGGCAAAGACGGACGCCTGGTTTCCGGTGTCTACGTAGCCACCTACCTGATTGGGAAGTGCCCTCAACTAGGCCGAGTTCAGGTATTGCAAGAGACGCCCGGACAACTGCTGTTCAAAGTCACCGGTGCTACGTCCGCGGACGACACACAGTTCATCGTCAGTACCAGCAAAAAGATGCTAGGTGATGACGTCGAAGTCGAAGTCGAACGAGTCAACGAGATCCCTCGTACTCGTTCAGGCAAGTTGGTGCTTTGTCGTTCCAACGCCACCGTCGATTACTTGCAAACGCCCGATTCCGCGGGAGTGGCCGAGTGAGCGTGGCAACGGAAAAAGCCGAACCGGAGCAAAACGCATCCGGCGAACAACCCAAGGAGTCGAAGAACTCGCGGGCTGGTCAATTTCTAAAGCACGCTTTGGTGTATGGCGTTGGTACGCTCTCGATGCAGCTGGTCAGTATCGTGCTGATGCCGCTGTACACGAATCACCTGACCACAACCGAATACGGACTACTTACTACGCTTTACCGCATCGGCGACGTATTGAACATCTGCCTGATGATGAACGGGATCCGTCAGGCGTCGCTGAACTTCTGGTGTAACGCCGAAAACGAGAAAGAGCGAAAGTCTATCCCGCCAACGGTCAGCCTATTCACGTTTTGCATATTGCTTGCGGGCATCGCCTTTGCGTTCACTTTCTCCGGAGCTCTATCTCGTCGCTTCGACTTAGATGCACCGCTCTTATTGGCATGCGGCACCACAGCAATGTTGCTGCAAGCCTTTACCGTTATGCCGCTCGCCCTCATGCAGGCTCGCTTGGAATCGACAAGCTATGTTGTGACCACCCTTTCGATCCTGGTCGTGCAACTCAGCCTGGTGATACTCGGTGTCTGGGGACTTGGCTGGGGAGTATGGGGCGTTGTCGCCGCGTTGATCGTGACCTACGGACTGTTCGGCGTTGGCCTTACGGCTAGGGAACTTTGGAATGCGGATCTAAGACCGAACTACCAACAGTTTAGGGAGATCGTCAAATTCTCCGCCCCCTTCGTGCCAACGGGCCTGTGCTTCTTCGTGCTTCACAACGGTGACCACTTTTACCTACTGGAACACCATACAGCCGCCATCGCAGGAGTCTACGGACTTGGCTATCGGCTGGCTAAAGGGATCGTACTGATGGCGTTCCAGCCGTTCATTCAGGTCTGGGGTGCCTGGATGTATGACGTGGCAAAGAAACCGAAAGCCGACGTCGTCTTTGGGCAGACATACACCCGAATCCTTGCTGCCTGCATGTGGGTGGGAATCACCCTACTGATCTTTCACAAGGAAATCCTGGCCGTCTTGAGCTCCGACGAGTACGGCGATTCCGCCAAGGTGCTCGGACCGCTTGTATTCGCACACTTCTTCTGGGTGTTTTGTAGTTTGCTCGATAGTGCCTACTACGTAAAACGCAGAACGGACCTGAAGCCATGGCTTGGGCTGGCTGCCACAGTGGTCATGCTGGGATGTTACTCCCTGTTGATTCCTAAATATGCCGCGATGGGAGCTGCGTTCGCGACGCTGATTGGGTTCGCGATTTACGCGGTCATCAACTTGGTCGTAGCACGCAAAGTGCTAAGTGTTCAGTTCGAATTTGGCCGACTCGCTGGTCTATTTATCATCGCTTTCTTGGCGTGCGTCGGCAGCCACCCGTTAGAGCTAGGTGTCGGTAGCTTCGCGATCAAGACGTTGCTTTGGTTGGCGTTTCCTGCCGCAATTTGGCTGCTATTGGTCAATGATGAAGAGCGCGAAACAGCGCGAATGGGCGTGGCCAAACTCCGGCACGCGATCGCCTCAAGAAATTAGTTTTAGTGAGTCAGAATCGGCGAGGTCGCTTGTTATGATATTGACCTCAAATACCGTGGCAGCTGCGTTCGCATTTTTGTTGCCACTGAACATTCGTTGACTCACATCACCGATAGTCCACGCAACGACTATTGAGGTGAAGGATGCTCGACTCGAGCAACTAACTTTACATGCGAGCACAGGCGGAACCACTACCAGACTGCAACGCGACCTCAGGAGCGCTGATGATCTCAGTCATCGTTCCTGTGCGCAACGAAGAGAAGTTCATCCGAGGCACTCTGGACGGATTGCTGGAGCAAGACTATCCGGCAGACCGTTTCGAAGTACTAATCATTGACGGTGAATCAACTGACTCCACAGCACAAATTGTTCGTGAGTACGTAAGCGAACACCCGAATGTGCATCTGTTTGCGAATCCAAAGAAGTGGTCCAGTGCCGCCAGAAACATTGGAATTGAGCAGGCTCGCGGTGAAGCCGTGGTGGTGGTCGATGGACACTGCGAGTTTGTTGACGACCAGTATTTGAACAACCTTGAAGCGGCGTTCTCGCGAGACGACATCGTTTGCCTAGGTCGACCTCAGTGTTTAGAAATCAGCGGCGGCAGTTTGATGCAGCAGGCGATCGCGTTGGCAAGAGCATCGCGACTTGGGCATCACCCCGACTCGTTCATCTACTCGGACCAAGAACGAACGGTGCCGGCACATAGCGTCGCCGTTGCTTATCGAAGAAGCGTCTTCGATCAGGTAGGCAAGTTCGACGAGCAATTCGACGCATGCGAAGACGTCGAATTGAATCACCGGATCGACAAGGCAAAACTGAAGTGCTTGTTGGCGCCTAAGATCTTGCTGCGTTACCACCCACGGGCGAGTCTGCGTGGTCTCTTCCGACAGATGGGACGCTATGGTCGAGGACGCATACGCCTGTCACGAAAACACCCGGAAACGTTTTCGCTCAAGAGTTTCGTGCCTGCACTCTTCGTGCTGTTTGTGATCCTTGGCGGCCTCGTCTCTTTATTCCTACCGATCGCGCGACTTCCGTACTTGGGCGTCTTGGGACTCTACTTTGCCGTGATTTTCTTCTTTGCCGGTCAAGCAGCGATCCAAGAACGCAAACCAGCTTTACTGCTTCTCATGCCGTTGGTATTTGCAACGATCCATTGCGGCGCAGGTTTCGGGCTACTGCAAGAATGTATCTTCGGAAGCTCTGCAGATGGCCGACTGGTTCGCTAGACACTGATCGAGACTCACTCAGTTATGCAAGTCGCCATCATTGACGAAGAGTTGCCTTTCCCCATGACATCGGGGAAGCGACTGCGAACGCTGAACCTGATTTCTCGCCTCGCTGACCGACACGACATCACTTACATATGCCATCGCAATGAAGATCCGGAAGAACTGGAGACTGCCAAAGAGTACTTCGCAGAACTCGGGATCGACTGTGTAGTGGTCGACCAAGTGGCTCGTTCAGCCTTCGGAGCTCTTGGGTTTTACGCTGGACTGGCGACGAATCTGTTAGCCCCGGTGCCATTTTCCGTCCAACGTCACACCAGTTCTGAACTGCAGGACGCCGTGAAGCAAGTAGCCAACCAAAAAGCGATCGACGTTTGGCACTGCGAATGGACTCCCTATGCGGCTACTGTTCAGGGTGCACAAACTGGCGATGAACAGCTGGGGCCAGTTGTGGTGATGGCACACAATGTCGAATCGTTGATTTGGCAACGCTACTACGAATCAGAAGCAAACCCGGTCAAGAAGTGGTACATCGGCGAGCAATGGAGAAAGTACCGCAGGTTCGAACAACGCGTCTTTGCTGAAGTCGAAAAGGTGATCACCGTATCCTCAGCAGACGCTGACCTCGCTCGAGACAAGTTTGGGGCCGAGCGTCTATCGGTGGTCGACAATGGCGTCGACATTGAGTTCTTTCAACCGGCTGACAAACCTGCCCGCGCCGATCGCATCCTATTTCTTGGCAGTCTCGACTGGCGGCCAAACTTGGATGGTGTTCGCGTCTTACTTGATCAGATTTTCCCCGAAGTGCTTGCGAAACAACCTTCGGCAGAGCTTTGGCTAGTCGGAAGAAAGCCACCTGCGTGGCTCGTGCGTGCGGTGGATTCGATGCCAAGTGTTCAACTGCACGCCGACGTTCCTGATGTGCGTCCATATATGCATCAATGTGGCCTAATGGCTGTGCCGTTGCGAATTGGCGGCGGATCGCGGCTGAAGATTTTGGAGGCTGCTGCCGCCGGCATGCCGGTGGTTTCCACACGCGTCGGTGCGGAGGGTCTACACCTAGAACATCAGACCCACTACATCCAAGTAGAAGACGTTCGCGACATGGCCACTGCCTTAGTGAACTGCATGCGAGATTCCGAGGATGCCAAATTGATGGCTGCTCGTGCACGCGACGTCGTACTATCTCAGTACAGCTGGGACAGCCTCGCCGATCGCTTGGATCAAGTTTGGCAGTCTGCCGCTCGACAACCTGCGGAACTCAGAGCATAAGCACGCAGGTCACGCGTGGCAGCAATGACGATTCTTCAAGTTACCGCATCTCGCTTTTACGGCGGGCCGGAACGACAGATGTTGGAACTCGCGACAGCCCTGAAGCATCGCGCCGAAACCGTATTCATGTCGTATTCCGAAGATGACCTGTGCGACACGTTCCTGGATCGTGCACGCGACCAAGGATTCCGGACCGTTAAGCTTCAAGCCGATACACCGAACGTGATCTCCGCCGCCAGAGAGTTCACGGCCAAAGCGCGAGAGTTCAAAGCCGACGTGGTCTTTTGCGAGGGGTATAAACCTGACATCGTCGGACTGCTGGCTTCCCGAAGGATGAATATTCCAGTTGCTTCGATTTCACGTGGATGGACCAAAGAAACCTGGAAAGTCCGCATTTACGAAGCACTCGATCGCTTGGCTCTTCGCTATTTGGATCACGTCGTATGTGTGTCGCAAGAACAAGCGAATCGCGTACAAGCAGCAGGAGTGCCGTCGGAGCAAACCACAGTCATTCGAAACGCCGTACGCACGGAACGCTTTGACCACGGAACATGTGACCAAGTTCGTCAGTCGTTGCAGGATCTGTTTCCGTCAGACGCCGAGAAGCCTCGTTTGCTGGTTGGATCCGCGGGCAGGCTCAGCCCTGAAAAGGGTTTCGAAGTGTTGATTGCGGCAGCGAAAGAGACCCTTCGTTCGAACCCAGATACTGGCTTTCTGGTTTTCGGCGACGGAGCACTTCGCGACGAGCTTCAATCGCAAATCGATGAATTGGGTATCAGCCACCGAGTTGTGCTCGCCGGGTTCCGTGATGACTTAGACCGAGTTATCCCCAATCTAGATGTGTTCGCGTTGTCTAGTTACACCGAAGGCTTGCCCAACGTAGTGTTGGAAGCCTTGGCTGCTTCGGTGCCAGTCGTTGCTACACGTGTCGGCGGCACTCCAGAAGTACTTGAGCACGGCAAGCAAGGCTTACTTGTGCCGGCCGGTGACTCGAAACAACTGGCCGCCGCACTTGGCGAAGTCTTGGGCGACGATTGCAAGAGATTAGAAATGGCATCACAGGGACGAAAACACGTCGACGCAAACTTCTCGTTCTCCGCACAAGCCGACGCCTACGTGCGTCTGATCGATCAGTTGAAAGCCAAGCATGGCTGAGGCACTTCAAAGCACACAGGTTGAGGCAGCGACTCGTCCAGCGAATCCGAATGCGTCCACCAAGCCGATCAACGTTTGCTTTCTCATTGATCGACTTAGCTTGGCTGGAACTGAAACGCAGTTGCTGCACCTCATTCGCGAAATGGACCGTACCCAGTTTCGCCCTCACCTCGTCCTGCTTGATGGTACTTCCGATCAATCGAAAGAGCTCGAACCGGATTGTTGCCCGGTGCTACGGCTTGGAGTTCGGAAGATCCGCTCCATTCGCGCCATCAAGTCCGCGATGCAGTTCAAGAATTATCTACAAGCCAACGAAATCGACATTCTGCAAGCGTACTTTCCTGACAGTAAGCTATTTGGCTTCGCTGTCGCGAAGCTTGCACAAGTTCCGCACTTCATCCGCAATCGACGAAACCTCGGCTACAGCCAATCCAGCTTCGATCGCATGGTTGGCAGGATGTGCAGCAAATCCGATATCAAAACGGCAGCCAACAGCGAGGCGTGCCGCCAGGCAATTATCGAACAGGAACATGCGAAGCCCGAATCGGTTGTGGTCATTCCTAACGGAATCGACCTGCGACGTTTTGCGAACGTTAACGCAGTTCGCGAAAACGCAATGCCACTCAGAATTGGGATGGTGGCCAATCTGCGGCCCGTCAAAGACCCAACGACTTTATTGCAAGCCGCGATCCAATTGAGTGAAGAGTTTGAAGGACTTCAGTTGGAACTCGCTGGCGACGGAGAACTCCGCCCCAAGCTGCAGCAGATGATTGACAATTTCAATCTGCAAAACCAGTTCAAATTGATCGGAAAGCAGCGAGACGTTCCTCGTTTCCTAGAAACCCTGGACGTTGCTGTACTGTCATCGACCTCGGAAGGTCTTTCCAACGCGGTGATCGAATACATGGCTTCCGGTCGGCCGATCGTCGCAACGAACGTCGGCGGCAACTCCGAGTTGATCAAACACGAGGTTGACGGGTTACTCGTGGAACCTGGCAATACAGAACAGTTCGTCAAAGCCATCCGGCGATTGCTTGTCGATCGCCAACTCGCAAGTCGCTTCGGCGAAGCGGCTCGAATCAAGGCACTCGCGAACTACGGGCTTCGTCAACAGGCTGAACGTTTTGAAACGCTGTGGACCAGCTTGGTGAAGCCAAAGCCGCAGCAAAGCGTAAACAATGGTAACTAGGTGGATCGCAAACAAATGACGGATCAACCAAGTATCTCCATCTTCGGTCTTGGCTATGTCGGAGCGGTAACCGCTGCGTGTTTGGCGGATCGAGGATTTCGAGTCATCGGCGTGGATGTCAATCAGCAGAAAATTGACATGATCAACGCTGGACAAACTCCTATTGTCGAAGAGCGAATTGGCGACCTCGTTTCCAGCGCCGTATCCGACGGCAAGTTGACCGCAACTAGCAACATCCAAGAGGCAATTGCTGAAACCGACGGAACGCTGGTTTGCGTGGGAACGCCATCACGAGCGAACGGCGATCTGGATTTGACTTACGTCGAGCGCGTCGCCGAAGAAATCGGGCAAGCGTTGAAGCAGAAAGACGCATACCATCAAGTGATTCTTCGCAGCACCGTCCTGCCTGGCACAACAGACGGCGTCGTCCTACCGATCCTCGAGGAAAAGTCTGGCAAGAAAGTGGGTGTCGACTTTGGGTTGTGCTTCAATCCCGAATTCCTGCGTGAAGGCAGTTCCGTCAAGGACTTCTACGCTCCGCCCTTTACCCTGGTTGGCGTGACTCAAGACCAGGATGCGGAACTTGTTCGACAACTGTACGGATGGCTCGATGCGGAGTTCTTGGTCGTCGACTATCGAACCGCCGAGATGGTGAAGTACATCAATAACAGTTACCACGCCGTAAAGGTTGCTTTCGCGAATGAAGTGGGAAGGCTGTGCGAGTCACTGCACATCGACTCGCACTCCGTGATGGATATCTTTTGCAAGGACACGAAGCAAAACCTGTCTTCCTATTACCTGAAGCCGGGATTCGCTTTCGGTGGCTCCTGTTTGCCAAAGGATCTTCGAGCCATCTTATACAAAGCCAAATCGGTGGACGTACCGATGGAGCTGTTCCAATCGACGCTCGTTTCGAATCGCACCCAAATCGAAGCTGGCATCCAACTGGTTGAGCGAATCGGTAACAAACGCGTCGGCCTACTCGGTCTCTCCTTTAAAGCCGGCACCGACGATTTACGCGAATCACCCACCGTCACCCTAGTTGAGACGCTGCTGGGTAAAGGCTATCAAATTACGATCTTCGACGAGAACGTCTCCCTGTCACGCTTGGTTGGGTCGAACAAGGCATACATTGAACGTGAATTGCCGCACATCAGCGACATGCTGGTGGACTCCATCGACGATGTGCTCCAAGCTGGCGATACGATCGTTATCGGCAATCCTGATCCACGATTCGCCGATGTGGCGAGAACGCTTCCCGCAGACAAACAGCTAGTTGACCTGGTACGAATTGTTCCCGAATGGAAACGAGACGAAAACTATCATGGCATCGGTTGGTAAAGCCCAAGCCTCCACTCACACGATGAAGCCCAAGTTGTCGATCGTCGTTCCGCTTTACAACGAAGTGGAGAACGTCGAGCTGCTTTATCGTGCAATTTCCGGAGCTGTCGTGGAGCTTGAGACCACGTACGAAATCATCTTCGTCGATGATGGCAGTACCGACGGTACAGTAGAGCTAGGTCGACAGGTGCAACAAGCCGATGCATCGGTACGGTTAATTCAGTTTCGACGGAACTTTGGGCAAACCGCGGCGATGCGGGCAGGAATCCAAGCCGCGCGAGGCTCGATCATCGTGACGATGGACGGCGATCTTCAAAATGACCCCAGCGACATGGGAAAGCTGGTATCGAAGATTGAAGAAGGCTACGACTTGGTGGTCGGCTGGCGAAAGCACCGGAAGGACCCCGCGTTGTCCAGGAACCTTCCGTCACGCGTCGCCAATCGCTTGATCGGCTGGCTGACAGGGGTCAAGGTGCACGACAGCGGCTGCTCATTGAAGGCCTATCGGGCTGCGATGATAAAGCGTGTCCCGCTTTACTCCGAAATGCATCGGTTCATTCCCGCGATGAGCACATTGCAGGCAGCACGTATCGCTGAGGTAGTCGTCAACCATCAACCACGTCAGCATGGCCAATCAAAGTACGGCATCTCGCGCGTTGGCAAGGTGCTGCTCGATGTTGTTGCCATCAAGATGCTGATATCCTTTCGGCATCGTCCCATGCAGTGGTTTTCCGTGTTAGCCCTGCCTTTCCTATTGCTTGCCGGGATCGCCGGCAGCAATTACTTGCTAACGCGGCTCGCCGGAGAATCCATTCCTCTACTGGTTTCTCCAATTGCTTTCCTACTATTCCTCTATTTGGCTTTCCACTTCCTTTGCGTAGGCTTGCTCGCCGAATTGGTGATTCGTTCAGGGCAACGCCAAGCATCGATCAAAGCTCGAACTGAATATGTTGACACATAGCGCGACACCCGAGATCTGCGATTCAGCGAGGCGAACCCTAGAGAGCGTTTCGTACGTCTGGATCTGCGACAGGGCCGATTCTGATGTTGAAGCAACATTGGATAGGTACCTGAATGTGGTTCGATCCGAACCGCTACCTTGGACGTTTACGGTGGTGCTGAATGACATTGGCGACGCGGTGCGCCGGACCATCCGGCAAAAGCTGAATGCCGAAGAAGTTGATGCAAAGAT
>CAYQMZ010000064.1:0-16634 GCA_964418725.1 uncultured Pirellulaceae bacterium | reverse complement strand
AAAAGCCCTTTTACACGTTGCCCGCGTGGTTAGCGAAGTTGAAGAGCTGAAAGAAGTGGTCAACGAAGCGGCGGCAACAGCGACCACTTCACAGATCACCAAAGATGATTTGCCGCAGAAGCTGAAGTTCGCGGAAGATGCAGCGGTGCTTCCCGATGTCGAAGACGAACAGATCAAGCTTGACGATTTTCTGGCAGAGGTCGAAGCCGAATTAATCTCACGTGCACTTCGTCGATCCAAAGGCAATCGAGCGCAGGCAGCTCGCAGTTTAGGGATTTCACGAGGCAAGCTATTGCGGCGCATTGAGCAACTTAAAGTGGATGACCGAGAAAGCGAATGACGACTCTGCTGGCCTACGAATCGGTGCCTCGGAATGCGGCGTTTCTCGCGCGGTTAGGAGATGTCAAACTGCGAGAGGTTCGTAGCCTCATGCAATTGAAGCAAGCCACCGAACGGGAAGCCGTTGAGATCGTGTCGATCGAAATCACCACGCCGCAGAACCTGCCCACGGTCGCGCAACTGATTCGATCACTGAAACGCGACAGGAAATGTCTCGCAGTAATCGCGATGCCAATCGTGGAAGTTCCGGGACAGAACAGCCTCCTGATCCAGGCTGGCGGCGATCTCATCTTCGAGACCGCATTAGATCGCGACTCAGCCAGAAGCCTGCTTCGCAAAGTCGTCGCCCAGCGTCAGGATTTGCAAACTCCGCAAAATCTTGGGGCGACTTCATTTCGTAGTCGAGTGTTCGACTCCCTTCCGTGGAAGCGGTTTTCCTCGTGATTCCGCCTAGCCGGATACGGTAGAGCCGTCGCTTCTCGCTGGAATCCCGGCGAGATTGAGACAGAAATCCTTGCAGATACCCGGTAGCCGATCGGCGCAAAAAGGGAACAATGCATCGAGAGCAGGCCACCTGAAACAATCCGTTCCCTATTCAAAACCATCATGAACCAGCCTATCGATCCTGCAGCCGTTCTGAAGGCCGTCGAAGATTTTCAAGATCCCGAAACAGGACGCAGTGTCGTCGCGTTGGAGCAAGTCCACGACATTCGCGTAGAGGACTCGACGCTGCACGTCACCTTGGCTCTCTCGACGTTCTGCGCCCCGCTCTGGGCCGAAACTCGTGAAGACTTCAAGCAGAAGCTACAGGGTGCGTTCCCTGGCATGACGGTCGAGGTTCACGATCAGATACATACCGGCCCCATCGAGAAGAAGGGCGAGTTTGGCCTGCAAGTGAAACACATCATCATTGTCGGCTCCGGCAAGGGTGGTGTAGGCAAGAGTACGATTGCGACAGCTCTGGCGTTTGGCCTGCAACGATCCGGATGCAAAGTCGGATTCATGGACGCCGACGTTTACGGCCCCAGTATCCCGCACCTGCTGGGTGTCACTGGACGCCCCGAGATTCATCAAGAGACACGCAAGATTATCCCCAAGATGAAGAACGGCATGCCGGTCATGTCGATGGGGCTTTTGGTTGAACCCGATCAGCCTGTGGTGTTGCGTGGCCCAATGTTGCACGGTGCCATCACGCAATTCCTGCGTGATACGGATTGGGGCGAACTGGACTACTTGGTTATCGACATGCCGCCAGGAACGGGTGACATTCCCCTGACGCTTTCACAGGTCTTGCAGGGAACGGGTGCCGTGGTCGTTTGCACACCACAAGACGTGGCGTTGCTTGACGCGGTGAAAGCCATCGCCATGTTCCGCAAGGTGAATATTCCGATCCTGGGATTGGTCGAAAACATGAGCGGCTTTGTCTGTCCGGATTGCGACAATCTTCACGAGATCTTCGGAAGTGGCGGCGCTCAAACGCGCGCCGAAACATTGCAGGTGCCTTTCCTTGGCAAGGTGCCCATCAATATTCAAATTCGTGAGAAAGGCGACTCGCACGAAGCGGATGGCATGTACGAAAATACGCAGGCCAAACCCTACCTGGAAAAACTCTGCTACCAGCTAGTGAAGAACTTAGTGACTTCTCATAAAGAAGAGCCGCCGCTACCAACGCTCAACGTACTTTGATGCGGCTAGTGTGGGCTCAACTACCATCAGCCACAGCTGATTCGCCGAGCAAAGTAGGCAATAGGCAAAAGTGCGTTCGATCGGCCAGCATTAGCCAATTCCGCGAAGAAACGGCAAATGCATTCATTGCAGGCGCGACTGTTGCGCGGATTCCGCTGAGTCTAGTCGCCAAAGTGTGGAAGCTCACATAACTACAGAGAGTTCGTCGATGTCATTGTGGGCACATCTCGTTCGAGCATGTGCCTCAATGCCCCTCCTGCCAATTCTGGACGACGAATCATGGCCTCGCCTCTTTGCGCGACCGGTACACGGTCACTAAGCCTGATCCTTTCCGCACTCTTGCTGTGCAGCGCAACCATCGAACTGAAAGCTCAATCGATTCCGATTCGAACGGAAACGTCGACTCTGCTTCCGATGATGGACTTCCAAAACCGGCAGAGTGACAAGCAGACGTTCCTTCTGGAACAGAATCGGAACTACCGGGCATCAGAGGTGCTGTTGGGTACTCAGTTCCGCGGATCCATGTTGTTTGCCTCGACGA
Source organism: uncultured Pirellulaceae bacterium (assembly GCA_964418725.1). Taxonomy (GTDB): domain Bacteria; phylum Planctomycetota; class Planctomycetia; order Pirellulales; family Pirellulaceae; genus CAYNJG01. The sequence continues at coordinate 14,068 of CAYQMZ010000064.1, read as the reverse complement.
ATCGTCGTGACAAGTTTCCGTATTTGGGACGCTTTCCAACTGACTGGGAGGGGACAACAGCCAGTGACGCCCGCGTGCTACAGGCGAATTTTGACGGCATCGCAAACTTCCACCCCTGGATCACCGCGTATGCCGACGTGCTTTACTCGGACGTATTCAGCTTCCCTGACTTCAAGCAGGGCAGCTTCCAAGTCCGACAGGCCTACGCTGTTATTGGCAACGCCGACGTGACGCCATGGTACGGATTCATTGGCAAGAAGAACGTTTCATTTGGCGACTTCGGTACGCTCAGTCCATTCACGCAAGCGGTTCCATGGCACTACTTTGCTCCGCTGGCAGAAGGTGCGGGAGTCGGCTACTACAAGAATGGCTTGCACGTCGTTGGGACGGCCTTGAACGGCAGCCGCGGCATTCGCGTTTCCGACTCAGATCGCATCGGGCATCTAAACAACTTTGCCGTTAACTGCAGCTACGAATGGAACAACGACGAATCTGGATTCCGCGTCGGTGCGGGCTATCTTCACGGAACGATCTACGACGGGGCAACTGCGGAGCACCTGGACTCGACTATTACGGGGCCAAGAAACGGAGCCTGGGACGTCAACGCAACGATCAAATACAAACGTCTCTCCGTTGCTGGCGAGTTCGTACAGACACAACGAGATTGGCCAGTGACGAGCAGTCGCGTGACTGCTTACAAGGTTGAAACCGCCTGGGATATGGACTTTGGTCGACATCCGGGTTGGCTGTCGGCGAGTTGGAGTGAAGGTATCCAAGGAGACGCTGGCACGCCTTTCGAATTCAACCGTCAACTGGTAATTGGTGCCGCTGCAGAAGTATGCCGCAACATCCTGTTTACCATGGAGTACGTGGAGAGTACCGGCTTTGCTCCGCTAATCAACATCACAACGGTTAGTGACGCCAGCGTCCGACAACGCAGCGTCGTGTTGGGCATGGTGTTTGTGCTCTAACCTAGTGTCCTGAGTAACTCGTTTTATTCGTAGGTCCGGTTCCTACCGGACAAAACAGGAGTTGGACCGCACAATGGCCGGTAGGAACCGGGCCCTACATTTTGAAGAACTAACGACTCAGCACACTAGAGCTACGCTACGGCTCTAAGTAAACATATCACTAGGCGTTAAATCTACGTCCGTGAAGTCCACCTCGGCGAAGGCATCCATTTGCAACAGAGTCGAATGCTCTTGTGCAATCATCTCCAGCGTATTGGCATCCACAGAGTCTTCATCTGCATCGCTGAGATGGGCAAAGCTAACGAACGGCTTGTGGAAGTCTATTTGGATCTGAATCACACCTGGATTTAGCTCTTCGCTGGCCAGATCGCTTGCTGTAATCGCGTTTGTGGCTCCGATACCGCCGGGGACCTCCGGGTCCGTCGTCGAATCGTGCGTGCTGCCAAGTTCAATTGAGTTGGATGCTTTGACAGCTCCGATCGAATCTGAATTCGTAATTTGCACCGTCGCTCCCTGCACCAGAACTTCTCGCAGGTCCACCGAGGTCAGATGTGGATTCGCAGAGAGTGTAAGTGCCGCCACGCCCGCGACGTACGGCGTGGCCATGCTAGTTCCGCTCAAGTAGGCGTAGCCGCTACCGATAACTGTGTTGTAGATGCTGACGCCCGGAGCATCGACCTGCACGGCATTGGATGTTCCCACCAGATTGCTAAAGGAGGCGAGTTGATTGCCACTGTTGTGAGCACCAACGGACAAGACGTTCGTAAGGGATGCACTGTGGCGAGCCGGGTATGCGGTTGTCGAAGCACTCTCGTTCCCAGCGGCGGCGACAACAAATACGTCGTTCGTCGCGGCGTACTGTAGAGCACTCAGAATTGTCGGGCTGCTACTCTCACCGCCAAGGCTGAGGTTGATGATATCTGCCCCATTGTCGACGGCGTAACGAATGCCTTGGGCGACGTCGAACGTCGAACCTGAACCTTCGTCGTCGAGCACACGGATGGGCATTACCCGTGAGGCATACGCGACGCCAGTACCTCCAACGCTATTTCGATTTGCCGCGATAATTCCCGAGACATGCGTCGCGTGATTGGCGACGCTCGACGAGGGATCCGAGTCGCTTTGCACGAAGTCCCATCCGAAGCGATCGTCGACGTAGCCGTTACCGTCATTGTCAATTCCGTCTCCCGCGACTTCGCCCGAATTGACCCAGTACACGTCCTGGAGATCAACGTGGTCCAGCTGAAATCCAGTATCGATAACCGCGATTGTCACTCCGTCGCCGGTGTAGCCCGCGTTCCAAGCCTCGGGCGCATCAACAGAATTGACGCCCCAGTCTAAGGAGCTACCGAAATACGGGACCTGATCGATCGTGATCGGTCCACTGGAACCTCCGCCTCCGGAGTTGTCTCCACCACCAGAATTATCTCCGCCGCCAGAGTTGTCTCCACCTCCCGAGTCTGGTTCGCCCCCGGGCTCGTCGCCGCCATCTGGATCACCACCGTTTGGATCTTCAGGTGACGTGGCGTCGACATTCTCAATCAACAGGTCGTAACCGCTCTCTGCGGATTCAAAGGGAACCACCGAAACGTAATAAGTTCCAGCAGCAAGCTGACCTTCCGCAAGTTCATCGGAGACGTCCGAGGCGTTGGATCCTCCCAGTAGTTCGCCGCTGCTTGAGTAGACATAGAGATCTAGATCCGCAACCAGCGACGTCATCGCAAACCTGACGTACGCTGTTTCGCTCAATTGGATTGCAAAGAAGTCAGCCGTATCTTCGCCGCCGACGTGTCCTTCGATTGCAAAGCTGGCCGACAATTCACCCAAGTCGTAGGCAGTTTCTATCGTATTCCCAGCCCCGTCTGGTGGCGTGTCGGAGCTGGTGATGTCTAGCGTGTAGTTGGTCGAGGTGAATTGGTTGTAGTTGTTCACGACAACGAAATACTCGCCCGCCGGCAAATCAGCCTGCACTGATTCGGAACTGGTTCCAGCTAGTTCTGATTGCCCAATGACATTTTGGCCGGCATCAAGCAGCGACAGACTTGCGTCCGCCGTAAGGTTACTCAGATTGACTGAGACGTTGGCTGCTGCGGCCAATTCAAATCGATAGACGTCTTGTGGATCGTAGTGGCCCACGTATTCGTTTTGCAGCGAAGCCGTACCGTCCAAGAGCCCTAAGTCTCGGGCGGTTGAAACCGAGTTGTCCGCAGCAATAAATGCTTGCTCCGAAACACTGGATGCCACGAGCGATACATGTACGCGAGTGTCTTCACTCGGCAATTCGCCTTCGAGATCTGGGGTGGTCGCCGAATTCGCTGACAGCGCAATTCGGTACTCGACATTTTCCAACGATAAGCCGCGCCTGGTGCAACGCATGAAAATGAAACCTGTAAGCATGCATTTGAAAGGAACCTGTCCGAACGGACGCTCAGATGCTACGGCAAGTCTACGTCACCACTAGACGCAGTCTGCGAAGCCCTTCGCACGCTCGGTTCGTCATTTCGACATGCCGGCACACACGTTGCGGAATCATAACTCGGCGGATCCACCGGGCAACTTCGCATTGTTTTTTTGCCACAAGGCTCGCGAAAAGTTTCCTTCGTGCGTCACTTTTCGCATTACCAACTGTCTCGGACGCTCTGGCACGTGGAGGCCGAACGCGTAACTGGACCAACCGTGAGCCGAAACTGCGATCCGCTTGTGGCGCTCATGCCAACCGACTACGGCACGCCTCCATCACGCAAAAGGTCACGTAAACCCGCCCACAACCAGTTGATTGCACAGAAATACCGGAAATATGTAGATCCCCAGCGGATTCACCCGTTTCGAGTCTTACCGCCGGTGGTCGAAACTCTTCGCAGTCCGGCTCAACGGAATCGCAGACAACAAACCAATCGAGGAGTTTCTTCCATGAATGCGTTCAAGAGAATCATTTGGGTACTGGCCACCGTTTCACTGGCTGCTTTGACGACTCAAGCACTTGCTCAACCTCCTGGAGGAGGAGGCAACCGAGGTGGAAATCGCGGCGGGAACCGAGGCGGAGACGGATTCGATCCTTCCGCATTCTTCGATCGATTCGACGAGAACGGCGATGGCAAGCTGACCAAGGATGAGATTCCCGAGCGGATGCAACGGATGGTGGACCGAGTTGACAGTGACAAGGATGGCGTCATCTCGAAAACTGAATTCGAAGAGGGCGCTCGAAATCGTGGACGCAACGGTAACGGCAACGGTGATCGCCAAGGTCGTCGCGGAGGAGACAACGAAGAGCGTTCAGGACGAAACCGATCTGAAAGAGGTCGCGGACTCGAAGGTGGACCTGGAGGTCCCGGTGGCCCTGGCGGAGGAGGACCAGAGTTCTTCGCTCGTATGATGCGGGCCATGCCTGTGATGGCAGCCTTGGACGCGGATGAAGACGGCGAGATTTCCTCCGAAGAAATCAACAACGCTGTCGCTGTTCTGAAAAAACTAGACACGAACAACGACGGCAAGCTGAGCGGCGAAGAGATTCAACCTCAACGTCCAGAAGGCGGCGAAGTCGGTCGTGGACGCAACGGCCGCAATGGTCGAGCTGGCGGCGATGCCGGTGGTCGCGGCGGTCGTGGTGGCGGTGACGCCGGCGGTCGTGGGGGCCGAGGAGGTCGCGGTGGTGAGGGACGCTCGCAACGTCCATCTCGCCCTGAGTAATCGAACTCCGGTTCGAGAAGTAGCAATCAGGTACATCAATTTGAAGAAGGCCCGGTCTAACCGGGCCTTTTTTCGTTAACCGTCAAAGTCTAGCCAATCCATTGTCACGCAACCTCTCAGCGGGTTTTCCTGCGAATGGCGAAAGCAATGCTAGCGGCGTTAGGTTGATCCTGTCGAAACGAGGTAAAGCGAAAGAGCACGAAGCCACATCGCATCATCTTCGAGGACATGGACGTGAATCAGACGAAGTCAACACGGTGCGTCTGCGCCGTTATTCTCACCGCTTGCTTCATGGCGCACTTTAACGTGGCCTCAGCTCAGGATGAACTGTGGGGCAAATGCTCTCGAGGTACCCTGTTTCACTGGGGTGCCGGATTCATTGGTGGGCCGAACCTGAACGAACCGTTGGTCACTGACCGACCTGACTTTACAGAGGCCAGTTCCACCGTCGGTTGGAAAGTCACCCAGATCGAACTGGGCTATACCTACACGTTCGACAACGACGGTACGGATCAATCGATCCTACATACCTACCCAGAGGTTCTGACGCGTCGCGGGATATTTGCAAACTGGCTTGAGCTGCGGGTCGTCAACAGCTTCAGTACATCGATCGTCAACGACGACGACACAACCGGCCGCGACGACAACCAAGTCGGACTGAAAATTGGCCTCACACCGCAACAACGGTACCTGCCTGAGATCGCCCTGATTCCACAGATCTCGATTCCGACTGGTTCGGATGAAACAACGACAGACGAGTTCCTTCCTGGGGCCAATTTGATCTACGCCTGGGATATGAACGATCGTTTTTCCTTGGCCGCCAGCTCACAAGTCAATCAATCGGTCGATGACTTGGGAGATAAATTCAGCGAGTTCGCACAATCGGTCGCCGTGGGCGTTTCTTTGACCGACCGATTGGGTGGCTATGCCGAGTGGTTTGCGATCCTGCCGTCCGACAGTGCTGTTGGCAACGATGATCAGCACTTCTTCAACGGCGGCTTCACGTACCTCATCTCCAACGACATCCAGTGGGACATTCGAGGTGGCGTGGGCCTAAACGAAGAAGCCGACGAATACTTCTTCGGGACGGGATTCTCATTCCGTTTTCGATAGTGATGGCTGACAAGGCATCGCAGAGCAAGCTTCAACTTCCATCAAACTTGGATTCGGTGGAAATCACAAAACCCATCAATGTCTTCACGCTTTCCCATGACGATTGCTACGTCGTTTGACTTAAACTCGTAGCTACCGCCTGGGTTGAAGACCATGGTGTCATCGCTCTGCTTGACGGCCACAACCAGCAATTTGTGTTTGTAATTGACTTCGCTTTTGCCGACGGTCACGCCCACCAATCGACTTGCCGGTTCGATCACCAACTCGTCCATTTCAACATCCAAAAACGAACGTTCGCCCACCAGTTCGATTAGATGTGCCGTGGACGGACGAGTTATCAACCGCACCATATGGCGTGCACTGTTGGATGTCGGCATCACGACCTTGCTTGCGCCGGCTCTCTCCAGCTTTCGCTGTGTGCTGGGCCCTTCCGCGCGAGCAATGATCTGCACCTGTTTGTTGATATCTCGTGCCGTCAGCGTGATGAATACGTTGGCAGCGTCTGAAGGAAGCGTCGAGACGAGAGACTTTGCATCGGAAAGCCGGGATTGCGTGAGAACATCTTCTTCTGTGGCGTCGCCCTCAATCACTAAGTGCCCTTCCGATTCCGCAAGCTGCGCACGCGTTGGGTCACTTTCAATAACGACAAGCTTTTGTCCGTCGTGTGCCAAGTCGTTCGCCAAATTGTTTCCAAGGCGACCGTAGCCACAAACGATAACGTGGTTGCTGAGCTTGCCTATTTCGCGTTCCATTTTTCTTTTCCCATAGATGCGTTCCAGCTCGCCCGCCAGCAGTAGCTGAACAAGCCCCGTGAATGCGTAAGCCGTTCCAAAGACTCCAACGACTACTACGCCGATGGTGAACAGTTGAAAGCCGGCGGTCATTTCGCTTTTCTCGGCGAAGCCGGTGGTCGAGATCGTGATCACCGAAAGCCAAGTCGCTTCCAACCAGTTCAGATCAAACAGAAAGTGGTAACCCAGGACCGCATTGATGAAGACGAATGCGAGCACGAGGAAGCCACGTAAGATGCGGTCCGTTGCTGTCGTCATGTTCTCATCCGTGAGTTGCTATCGACAATGAGTCAGGGCTGCGATGGAAGAAGCCGCCTCACCCCAATGGCGAGGCCCATACATACGGTCGTCAACAGGTATGCCAACACGCCGAACACGCAATGCATGACAGGAAAGAAGATGACGTGCATGTGTGCCGCGCTATTCAGCGAGTCTGCTTTTCCATTAAAGGCATAAACTGCGTACGCACACACTCCCGTGACAGCAATCATGTAGGCTGGCACTAGAAGCCCGCGAACCCAAAATCCGGACGTGCGAGTACGTGTGAGGGCGATCAACATTCCGGGAATTTGGCTAATCACTGCTGCCAAAACAACCTTGCAAACAAAGGACGTACTGCCAAGCTGTTCTTCCACGGCATTCTTCGCAGCGAACAAGATTGTGAAGGCAAACGCTATGGCCAACAAGATTAGATGCATCCGAGTCGGTTTGCGGCTCGACGATGCGGGCGGTGTTGAGGCAGGTGGAACGTACGGATTCGTTGTACTCACCGGTCAATCTGCTCTGCCCGAGGCAAGCTGACAGTCTTAGCAGCTTCTCTTTTCAATATCCGACAGTTTGTCGACACGTCGACCGTGGCGACCACCTTCGAATTCAGCCTTCATCCAAACTTCCAACAGCCCATCAACAGAACTCTCACCGATTCGATCCGCCGACAGACTCAAAACGTTGGCGTTGTTGTGCTTCCGGCTCCATTCGGCATCGTACTCGTCCTGAGCACGAACCGAGCGTACGCCCGCATGCTTGTTCGCGGCGATGTTCATACCAATCCCGCTGCCGCAGACCAGGATGCCACGATCGACATCGCCACCCGATACTTGTTGGCAGACCTTCGCGGCGAAATCAGGGTAGTCGACGCTATCGGTTTCGTCGGTGCCCCAATTGGTGACTTCGTGTCCCCATTCAGTCAGCTTCGCGACGATACGTTTTTTTAGGTCGATGCCGCGATGGTCGTTCGCAATTGCAATCTTCATGGGAGTGGACCTGTCGTTATCAATGCGGAAGGTCGAGATCCGAAATGCGCTGCTCCAACTCGCCTTCGATCTGTTTCGCACACGCGCGATAGACGTCGAGAGAGCCGCCAATCGGGTCAGCAATGTCACCGTTATCAACGCGAAGAACGTGCACGCTCTTCGCTAAGTGTGGCCACTGCCGAAGTATGGCATCACGGTGGTTATTCGTCATCGTGAAAATCATGTCCGCATAATTGGCGAGTCGCTCGCTAAGCGGTTGTGCCACGTGACCATCGAGCGCAAGATCTAGGCTGGCCATTACTTCGACGGCTTCCGGTGATGGACGACCGCCAGGCATCGCTGCCACCCCGGCCGACATCACCATCACGCCTTTGTCTTCCAGCTGTTCCATGTCGCACTTTAAGCGTTTGGCAATCAAGCTGCGGCACAGCACTTCGGCCATCGGGCTTCGGCATGTATTTCCGGTGCACACTAGTAGCACGAGCAGACTGGCCAGGCGACCCAAGTTGGACTCAGAAACGACACCGGCGCGGAGCAAATTTAGTTCGTCGCCATTGATCTCAACGACGGACGAAGGCTGTCCAAACTGACACTGACCGTCGTTCAACACCAAGTCCACGCTGTCGCCGATTCGCTCGATCGCGTCTTCAGCGGTCGACGGAGCTGGATCGCCCGATCGATTTGCACTCGAGAGGACCAGTGGCCCTGGCGTCAGACGCATAACGTCCAAGATCAGTTGATGTGCAGGAACCCGCAGCCCCACTTTCCCGACGGGAGCGACGGCTGCTTGCACATTGTCCGGCAGTTGTTGAACCAGACTGTCCGGGTGACTTCCGTCCATGACTAACGTGACGGGGCCGGGCCAACAGCGACGGGCGAGCCGTGCGCTAACATCGTTCATCTTGGGAACGTAGTCCAACGCGTCATCGGCACTCTTAATTGCCAGCGTCAGCGGATGCCCCTCGGCTCGTGATTTTGCCGCCAATAGCTTTTCGACGGCTTCGTCGTGTCTGGCACTCGCGACAATTCCGTAAACGGTTTCGGTAGGGAATACGGCTAAATTGCCCTCCGCCAGCGGCTGAACGGCGCGGTGGCGGGCCTCTCGCGTATCGTCTGTATTTCGCAGATCGATGACTACTGGAGACATGGTGAATCGGAGCGGTTGTTGGACGACGCTCGCGTTTTTGGCTGCGAAACAGGTAATCGATCAGCTTATCTAAGTTCAAGCTATGTCACAACTAGCGTCAAACTCGGGGTCGGAACCGCCAAACAGTACGCTGATGTGACGTTCCCGTTCCAATGTTTCGGTGTCAAATTAGGTGACGCCAGTGGAGAAGAGAAACCAGATTCGAACGATCTGGCATTCAGGAATTAGGAACGACTTTGCATTCGGCGAGAATTCGGTAGAATAACTTAAGTCATTTTGTCTTAAATTCCCGAATCGCGTTTCGCCCTGTTTTTATAGGCTCGAAAATGGCAAGCAAGTCATTAAAACGCTGGTTGATTGCTTCCGCCCTTTTGCTTGGGATCGGGCTTCCACTGGCAGTACTCCGCAAAGCAGACTCTGCGGCCGCTCCTTCTAAGGACGAACTTGGGAGGCTGAACAAGATCTGGGGCCAGATGGGCAGTGAACCAGGTTGCTTCCAAAAGCCCCGGGCGATGGCCATCGATAGCAAAGATCGATTGTTCATCGTGGACAAAGCGGCTCGAATACAGGTCTTCAATCGCGACGGAACCTTCTCACACGGTTGGAAGACGCCGAAATGGCAGTTTGGCAAACCTACGGGATTAAGCTTCGATCGTTCGGGCAACCTCATGGTGGCCGACACGCACTATTACCGAGTGCTCTTTTACACACCGGACGGTCAGTTGCTCCCAGACAAGACGATTGGTGGACGCGAGGGCCAGGCGCCGGGGGAATTCGGCTGGGTGACTGATTGCGTGCAGGATTCCAAAGGCAATTACTACGTGTCCGAGTACGGTGAACTGGATCGAGTTCAGAAGTTTTCGCCAGATGGTGAATACCTGTGGGGTTGGGGCGGACACGGCCCCGAGCTACACGAGTTCAAACGTCCCCAGAACCTCGCGATCGACGAAGACGACCATTTGTGGGTTGTCGATGCGTGCAACCATCGTGTGATGGAATTCGATGTCTCAGGCGAGCAGCAGCAGTTGCTACAACATTGGGGAGAGATGGGTAGCGATCTTGGACAACTTCGCTATCCGTATGACATCGTGCTTGACGGTGAGTTCGTGCTAATTTGCGAGTTCGGTAATCATCGCGTGCAGAAGTTCAAGCGTGACGGAACTTACGTCAGCCATTGGGGCACCGAGGGACGCGATGAGGGAGAATTGCATAACCCCTGGGCAATCGTGAAGGATTCCAAAGATCACCTTCATATATTGGACACTTACAACCAACGCGTGCAGAGGATCCGACTTTAATAGTCCGCTGGTAATCATGACACTTCGCTCGCAATCGTCTCTGCAAGAGACACAGATTTCAGAGCGAAGGCCCGGGCAATGATCTCGGGACGATACGAGACCGGTGTAACGGGAACGACGCTATGAACATAGATCCAAACAACGGCGGCTACTACTTGCTCGTCTTCTCAGTCGTGCTCACGTTGCTGGCCGCTTGGTTTGTAAGCCGCGAAGCCATCGCCAAGATGGCACCAATCAAACGATTCCTCGTTTTCGCGCTGGCAGCCGCTTTGCCGATCGGCATCATCGTGTACGTGGCCAGCACGACTCCCATTTTCGCCGCCGTATGGTGGCTACTGCTGTTGGGGCTGATCCCAATCATCTGGCATGGCAGCTGTGATTCGCTGACCAGCATGGGACGCTGGCGACGATTCTTCGCCTTGGCGTTGCGTACGTTGGTGTTGCTGACGATCGTTACGGCACTTGCTGAAATGCAATTCTTGCGAATCAACGATCGCATGACCGTCATCTTTCTATTGGACCAATCGGAGAGTATTCCGAAACCGGTTCGACAATCGATGGTCAAATGGGTCAAACGCAATGTCTCCGACTACCGCAAGTCTGACGATAACGCATCGGTCATCGTATTCGGACGCGACGCAGCAATCGAAGTCGCTCCGCTTGATGACGACTTGCCTCTAACCAGTCGGATCGAAACGCCGGCAGAGCAACTGGGGCCCGATGCAACGAACTTGGCGCAAGCACTCAAACTTGCACAAGCCACGTTCCCCGAGGACTCATCACGCCGGTTGGTGATCGTGTCGGACGGGAATGAAAATGAAGGCGACGCCAAATCGCTCATCCAGGAGCTGCAGGAAGCAGGTACCAGTGTCGACGTCGCGCCGATTCAATTGGTGCAGCGTGCGGAGGTGGAAGTCGACAAGGTTTCGATTCCTGCCGACACGCGCAAGGGGCAACCGTTTGACGCAAAAGTCGTCATCAACAATCTGGCTCAGGCAACCACTGAAGACGATGGAAACGTCTCCGGAACCGTTCGCGTCTGGCGTCGTCAGGGACGAAACGAAGAGATGATCAGCGAACAAAAAGTGGAGCTGATCCCAGGAAAGAATGTCCTGGAATTTCGAAACACGATCGAAGAGGAAGACTTCTACGAATACCAAGCGGTATTCGTACCAGACAATCCTAAGTTTGACGACGTCCTTGAACAGAACAACCGTGCTACGGCATTTACGCAGGTCCTCGGAGCAGCAAACGTTCTGCTTATCGAAAACTGGGAAACGGCCCACGAAGGACACTTCAACCATCTGATAGAGCGTCTTCGCGACCAAGAGATCAACATCACGCAGCAAACCAGCGACCAGCTATTTACCAGCCTGGCCGAACTTCAGCGATACGACTGCGTGATCTTGGCGGACGTTCCAAGAAGTAGTGGCAACGTCGACGTTCAGACCAACTTTAGCGACGAACAAATCAACATCCTTGTTCGCAACACGCAGAAGCTTGGCTGTGGTTTGATCATGCTTGGCGGCCAGAACAGCTACGGAGCGGGCGGTTGGTCGAATACCGAACTCGAGAAGGCCATGCCAGTGGACTTCCAAATCTACAACGCCAAAGTCATTCCTGTGGGTGCTTTGGGCATGGTGATGCACGCGTCGGAAATGGCGCAGGGGAACTATTGGCAAAAGATCATTTCGCGTGAGGCGCTGAAGGTACTTGGACCGCACGACTATTGCGGCGTCGTTCACTGGAGCGGCAAAGAAGAGTGGCTTTGGGGCAAGCCACAAGGCCTTATTAAGGTCGGACAGAACAAGGACAAGATGATGGCAAGGCTGGGCCAGATGACGCCCGGTGACATGCCTGAATTTGATCCATCATTGAAGATGGCGGTTGCCTCATTTGCCAGACTGCCGAATGCGGCCGTGAAGCACATGATTGTGATCAGCGATGGCGACCCGTCGGCACCAACTCAGAAAACGCTGGCTGCCTTCAAGAATCTGCGCGTCAAAATCTCGACTGTCGCCGTCGGAACCCACGGTGCGGCAGGTAGCGCCGTGCTTAAGCGAATCTCGAACCAAACCGGCGGCCGCTACTACGTCGTGCGGAACCCCAAAGCTTTGCCACGCATCTTCCAAAAGGAAACCATGCGTGTTGCAAAACCCCTGGTCAAAGAAAAGCCGGGGATGGAGCCAATCCTTTCTTTCCAACACGAAATCGTCAAAGGCATCGACGCCTTTCCGCCATTTGATGGCTTTGTGTTGACGTCGAAGAAAGAAAACAGCTTGGTCGACGTCATTCTTAAGTCACCAGAACCGGGTGATAACCCAGCGGGCCGTGACAACAACACGCTGCTCGCCGCCTGGACATATGGTGCCGGCAGAACAGCCTGTTTCACGACAGACGCAGGACACCGATGGGCGACAGACTGGACCAATTGGAACGACTACGATCGCTTCTTCGGTCAACTGATTCGTTGGGCCATGCGTCCCACAGGAGACAAAGGCCAATTCAACGTTGCCACGCAGATCAAGAATGGCGAAGGCAAGGTCATCGTCACGGCAATGGACAACGATGACAACTTGGTGAACTTTCTTGATATCGGTGGCGACATCATCCTGCCGAACCTCGAATCAACAGATATGTCGCTCAAGCAGGTCGCCCCCGGTCGCTATGAGGGCACCTTCGATGCGACAACTCCCGGTAGTTACTTCGTAGCCTTATCACCTGGCCAAGGCTACGGCAGCCTACGGACTGGTCTAAACGTTCCGTATTCCGCCGAGTACCAAGATCGCGAAACGAACGAAGAGCTGCTGCGATCACTTGCGAATGTCGAGGTCGGCGGGGAAACAGGAAAGATCCACCCCGTCAAATTCGAGGCGAACATTCCCGTCGACGCTGCCGAAGTTTCGGAAGAAAACAGCACCTTTCGACGCAGTCCGATTCGGCCCGTCAGTACTCAGGATATTTGGCCGCTGCTGATGCTTTTAACTGGTTGCCTGTTCCTTACCGACGTGTTCATCCGGCGTGTCGCCATCAACTTCGATTGGGTGGCACCACTACTTGCTCGCATGCGTTCCTCTGGCGAGGAAGTTACGCAATCGGATGAGCGCATGGCACGACTTCGCAGCCGAAAGGCAGCCGTCTCGGACGAACTGGACGATCGCAAAGCGGCAGCGCGTTTCGAGCCAACGCCCGACGAGGAAGTCGACATGTCGGTTCTCGATCAGTCTTCGCAACTACAAGCCAAAGCGCAGGAAACAAAGCGACAGCAACAGGCGATGGAGTCAGAGAAGGAAGAAGAGAGCTACACCGAGCGACTTCTGAAGGCCAAGGAACAGGCCAAGAGAAACAAGGGCAACTAGCGAATCCAAGAGAGTCGATGAAGTGCAGTTCGCTCGTCATGCGGGCGACTCACCTCAATAAACAAATCAAGCAACAACTGCAATCTGAAGGGAAAACGAATGAGTGTTGGCGACGAGATGCTGCAGCAGGCGAAAGAGTTCCAAGATCGGTACAACTCTTTAAGGGAACAAATTGGACGCGTGATCGTAGGTCACGACGACATTGTTCATGGAGTTCTAACCTGTATGTTTGTCGGCGGCCACTGTCTCCTAGAAGGCGTGCCTGGCCTCGGTAAAACACTCTTGATTCGAACGCTGGCAACGACGCTGGACTTGAATTTCAACCGGATTCAATTCACGCCGGACCTGATGCCCGCAGATATCTTGGGGACGAACATGGTCCTCGAGACGCCTGACGGAAAACGCGTCTTTGAATTCCAAAAGGGTCCAATCTTCACGCAGATCTGTCT
>CAYQMZ010000063.1:8343-16667 GCA_964418725.1 uncultured Pirellulaceae bacterium | reverse complement strand
CCCACGAAAATGCCATAAAACATGGAGAAGTTAGCTCGTGGGAGGGTGAAGCGAGGAAGCGATCAATCGACGTACCAAAGACCCTGCAAACAGCATGGCTTCGGTATAGGGGTCTTCGCAACCGGGATCGGAAGACCTAAAAACCCTCGATGCGGGAATCTGATGGCTTCGTTCTGAACCTGTCACATGGCCTTCAGTTTCGCTGGGAAGCCTTGAGTTCATTGATCGCGATCGGCTCGACCAATATCCAATTTGCTCATCGCCGAGCGTCTTCCTGACGATATGGCTCCGGTTCGATTCGGTAACTCAGTTCCGTATCCGGCGTATCAAGGCAGACGATAAAGTCAGGAAGGGCATTATCAGCCGGCGAGCCGTCGGTGTTTTCGGCGCCGGGCTCATCCATCCATGCAATCATGTTTAGGTAGATGGCATACGCTCCAGGCGGAATCTCGAACGTCAGCACTTGATCATCAGGTTGCCCGGAGATCATTTCGATTCCGGAGATTCCCACTTTGCCAGTGGTTTGAAAACGATACGGTTGCGAGGGCACCAACACGTACTCTTTTTCGCGATCAGTCATTCGCGCAGGAGCCCCCAACCGCGCCACGACTTCGCAAGCGCAGTCCGCTCCCCAAGAAACCGGCACGATACGGCCGGCTTCGATGTGCGCTCGAATGTTCGGTTCGTCTTCGAGTTGTTCCGCCCACGTCCCATAGTCGGTGATGTTTTCGAAACTGTTGCGGTCCCAAACAAAGATACTTCCAGCGTTGGTGCTTACGGTCTTGCGGACACTAGAATCGAAACCTGTAAGTCGATTGACTTCTGACATGTCTACACCTTCAAGAGGGTAACTTGCGGTTTGGTCGATGGATTTTTGAATTGAGACTGTTGACGCACCGACTCGTTCAAAGTTGCCAGAGTCCTGCTTCGATGCCACCGTGAAAATAGATGGCACATGTACCGTGGCCGGGAACCTTCATCGGCGGGACTGCGATCTCGCCTCCCAAAGTCTCAGCAGTGGCGACTGCAGCCTCGATGTCGTCGACAAGAACATAAGGTCTTGTGACTGATTTCTCGCCGTCATGCATGGGGGCCCGAATGCCGATCGTCCCGCCATCGGGCATTTGTGCAGTTCGCGCGCCGCCCAAACTCTGATCGGCATCAC
Organism: uncultured Pirellulaceae bacterium; assembly: GCA_964418725.1. Lineage (GTDB taxonomy): Bacteria > Planctomycetota > Planctomycetia > Pirellulales > Pirellulaceae > CAYNJG01. The sequence goes on along the minus strand of CAYQMZ010000063.1, from coordinate 15,502 downwards.
CGAAAGTCACGCCGTGTATTCCTGAGTAAAGCTGAACCGCCGCATCTACTTCCTTCGTTACGATTTCCAGGTAATGGATACGCATGGGGGCTCCGTATTTGGTTTGCGTCAGTTTCGAACGGATTAGCGTCGGCCAAAGGATTGCACCGACGTCGGCTCATGTGGATCCCAATTGGCGGAGTTGCCGTACCGGGTCCGGCGACCAAGCTATTCGTGCGTTGGTGAACCATACTGCTGACAATCGCTTTACAACCAAGAGCCGCGTGCGACGTATTGCTATCCTCCGTCTGCAGCAGCAATCTCATTGAAGCGGTTGATTGCGTGGTCAAACTTCTTCGCGTCATTGTAGTAATCAGGATGTTGCTTCACCAGCAACAACACGTTGGCCAGGGCTTCAGCCTGTGTCGCGGTAAGCAAATCAATCCAGCTACCTGTTGTCGGTTGTTTCTCGATGATCCTATCAATGAATGGAAAATCGAATCTGTCATCAAGTTCTGCAATCAGGAACGCCGGCAAATGGAAAACGAATCCACGTGCGTCGAAGAAAGTCGGCGCACAGTAGTACCGATTCAACAAGTCCGCGTCGAGTTTTCGCCAATCAGTTCTTTCATCCAGCTTTCGAAGCCGAACGAGTTCCGATTCGTCAGCGTAGTCGTCCAAACCATTGGCTTCGCGGAGTCCAACGCCACTGCCGAGTTGCAGTCCGGAAAATGCATCACGTATCTGCTGCACCACGTTGGATGTCTCGGGCACCAACTCGAGCCACTTCTCCCACTGAGAAATCGTCCATAGATCATAGCCCTCAGCCTTCAATCGCTCGATGAACTGGGCGTCGATATTGAACACGAAGTGGACCTCCCCCAAACCTCACCAAGGATGCCATGATGCAAGGGATCCTTGCGCCGCTCATTGCGTCGCCTGCGTACAGGCATAGTCGACAAACTCCTCGACGCTACTCCACTGCCGCAGGATATTGTCTTCGAACGATTGTTCATCAAACAACGGAGCCATGTAAACCACTCGGTCGCCCACTGCGTCATGAGCCCACACAGATCCATCGCTATAACCGAACACCCATAGCTCAAGCGGCTTCAAACAACGAGAGAACTCGTACGCGGCTTCGTCATACAGGCCCTCGATTTCCCCGGCCGTAAGCAGCTCGAATGTTCCCAACAGTCGCACAGAAGTCTCAGTCGGCACAACGTTCGTCACCCAGTCGACACGAAATGGTTCCCCGAGGATGAACTCCGTCAACTCGTTGGAAAAGTCAGCGATCGGTGTTCCAAACGATTGATCGGTGGCTCCTTTCGCCAACGTTACCAGCTTTCTTAGATGCTCACGCATGGGAATCTAGATCTCCGTCAGACCGCATTGCGTTTTGCCGCCTTACGGCTTTGCGGCGAGAGCAATCCCGTCTCCATCGTCCACGCCGACCATGTCTAAGCCAGAGGACTACGAGCAGCCACGCACTTTGGCTCGGCTCGGGAACCGAGAAGGCCTTCGTCGTGCGACCGAAGTTTCGCGAGAGCCGTAGGAAGTCACTAAAGCCTACGCTACCGTCGCGATCAAAATCTCCTTCGCCCCAGTCGGCCGGTTCGCGACCGAAGTTACGTGACAAACTTAGGAAGTCACTGAACTCGACGGTACCGTTGCCGTCGGCATCACCTGGCAATGCAATCGACGCAAAAAGAGTCAGCTCCAACGTGTTTTCGATTGCACCATGAATCGAGCGGTCGTCGGAGACCAGTACAGCCAACGGCGTTTGCATATCGCCGATAGTCTGCGATTGAAAGCGAAAGTCCACCTCAGCGGATCCACCGGGTGCAATGCTGGCGGGATCAGAGGAAATGAAGACTGTGTCGCCTTCGTTATCGAACGGGCCAACTTCAAGGTCCGCAGATTGGCTGGCCGCCGCCAAGTTGTAGAGCGTGGTCGAAAAAGTAATTTGATCACCAATCGCGACGAATCCAAGATCAACTTCCGTATTCGTCACCAATTCCTCTGAAGACAACGACGCAATCGAGGGTGCGACGACTGTGTACAAGCCAGAAGTCTGCATTGTCCCGTCAACCACACCTGGACTGTCGCTGTCGACTCGCAAACGGTATACGCGAGATCTTAACTCGTCAGTCGGGATCGCGAACTCAACGGACTGACTAGCGAGAGATAGGACTTCACCCTCCAGTCGCTGCGCATTGTCCGCGCTATCAATTTCTAGAGTTGCTGCAAAGTCCAGTTCGTCCGCTCCCTTAAGAGTATCCACTGGAGCGACATTAGAAACTTCTACCAGCACTGCAACGTCGGTGTTTTGAATGATGCGATCTGGTATTTCACCTACAGAGACGCGCATCCAGGCTGGCAGTTGATAGTCGGCGACAACCGGCAGATGGTCGCTGGTAAGCGCCAACGCGTTCAACACGCTACGACTAGCTCCGGTGTTTTGAATGTCATTGATGGATCGATTCAGTGAATGCGTACCGTTGTTGCCGAAGGTGCGATAGGTGCCAGGAATCAAGTTCAGCCCCGCGCCGTCCAACATGGCTTTGGTAACAAGTTGAAAGTCGAAGCGATCATCAACCCCACCCTTTGCCAAGAACCCGTCCGCCAATGCATCGGCTGGACTCTGTGTGTGCAACAGCTTGAACGACTCATTGTTATGCCACTGGCAGTCGACGTCCTCGTTCTGCATCGGATCAATGGCTTGCGCACTGCCGGGCGCGATCAACGTCTGGAACATGGCCTCTTCGCAGCCGCGAATATTGAAATCGCCAGCAAAGATCATGTGTTGAATCTCGCCCTGTTCGAACAACGCGTCGGCGTTCATGCGCACGGCAGTTGCCTCGACGTTGCGTCGCGTTTGATCTGTGGCAGTCGAACCAGCTTTGTAGTGATTGGCGTAGATCGCGAACTGTGCGTCGTCACCGTACCCCAATGGCCTAAGCGTATAACGCATCGTCTCTCGTGCTTGGGCATCGCGTGAAAGCGTTCCGAATGAGGCTTCTGATATCAGTTCGACCGTCTGCGTATTAAAGACGATTGCACCTCGGCCTCCTCCGTTGGTTCGTCCACTTCGCTGCCCTCGCGCGTATGTGTCTGCTCCATAGATGTCGTTCAGCACATCGACGATCGCTTGCGTGGTGGTCGACAGTTGATCCTGCTCCTGCAACACCAACACATCGATCGGACGCGTGATCCCTTCAACCGTTTCCTGGCCGATGCCCTCGAGCACCGTGCCCATTCGCTCGCGCGGCAGTGATGGGGAGTCGTTGTTGCCGCTGGTCGCCGTGTTGTAGGTAACGACTCGCAGTGCCCAACAGTCTTGGACAGTAAGAACCGCGAACAGCACGCACGTCAGAGCAGCCAGGAGGATAGTGCGGTGTTGTCGAGAGATCACAAGACAGACGAAGCCTGATTAGCGGAGCAGATTACGTTCGGCGTACCAATCCGCGGTACGTTGAAGTCCAACTTGGAGGCTAACCTCTGGGGCGTATCCGATCAAACGCTTTGCACGCTCGATAGAAAAGGCTCGGTCTTTGGTAAAGAACGCAGCCCGGCGACGGTGCAGCGGAGGCTCGATGCCCAGCGGTTTACACGCGAACTCGCACAAAGTGGCAGCCACCATTAGTGGGCCCATTGGGAATCGCCATGGCCTTCCGCTTGAGCCGGTCGCCTCGCCCACAAGCTTCACCAAATCGTTCAGCGAGACGTATTCCTCGCCCGCCAAGATCATGGTCTGGCCGAGTCCTCCGTCTTCTGTCGCGGCCAAGATCATGCCGGAGACTAAATCCTGGATGAACACCATGTGCAGAAGTGTCTCGCCGGATCCGAACATGATGAATCGTTCGGACTTCACCATCGAGAACAGTTTTAGGAATCGCATGTCGCCAGGGCCGTAGATCCCGGCGGGACGCACGATTGAAACTGCCTGACCAGCCGCAATCGCCTTCTGAGCCAATCGTTCCCCTTCCAGCTTCGTAACCTGATAGACATCGCTTGGGTCGTAGGCACTTTCTTCGTCGGCGGGAATTTCCTTAACACCGCCGTGAACGCCGATCGTGCTGCAGTGTAGTGTGCGCCGCACCGAATGCTGTTTTGCGGCATCCAATACGTTCTGCGTGCCTGCTACGTTGACGTCCCAATATGCTTGGTCCGAGTGTTTCGCGGTGCGGTAGAGTGCGGCGATGTGGTAAACCGTATCGACACCTTGAACAGCTGCGTTAACAGCTTGGGCGTCGCGTACATCCCCGCGATGAAGTTTGACCTGGCCACTTTCCAGATGAGCCTGATTCAACAAGGACAGATCGGACGTCTCTCGTACCAGAGCCGTCACCTGATAGCCCCTCGCTGCCAGCTCGTTTGTCAACGCACTGCCAGTGAAGCCGCTCGCTCCCGTAACCAGAACTGATTCCATTCGTGATGACCGTCCGTGTTCAGTAGTGCCCGTTACCTAGAAGCCACGGCTCTTCACGCCGCCGCTCCCGTGGTCGTGGGACCTAGTGAGCCACTCCCCTGCATCCAGTAGCGGGCAACATAGCAATGGATAGCTAGTGGCCAAGTAAGCCAAAAGTGGCACCATGATAAGGGACGACCGAACGGCCATTGCATCACGGTCTCGGTGCGGGCCGAATTTCTACGAAAAAAGGCACCCCGAAAGGGTGCCTCTTGGAACTTAGCAGTGGTCAGACCACAGCTTTTGCGCAATTCACTCGCGTGGGCGAACTGCACCCGTCAAGCCGGAGTAGTCGCGACGGTCGTCCTGGTGCCAAAGTGGTAGGCCTTCTTCTACGCGTTGACGCAGCAGCTCGATTTTATCGTCAGAGCCTGCTGGGGCGTTCGTTGGCGTGAAGCTATCGCTCTCTACCGCGGGTACGAAGTCTTCGTCGTGACCGTATTTGAGGATGGCCTCAAATACATTTGCTATTTCCTCTAATTTTGATTTTTCTGACGTCGTCATGGACGAGCAGACCTCCAAAAACATCAACTAAATGACATATCCTTCTGCGTCTTTGCATCGGGTGAACCGATCACCACGACCCGAGCATTCCATTCTCGACGCGCGAACTGTGATGCCCAGCCCTTCCTAGACCGCAGCAACAGCAGGTGGCAAAACACGTGATTATTCCAGCCGGATATCCAAAGTCAAGCAATCACTAACAACTATTCGACAAACCGACAAACAAAGTCATTGTGGTGTACACCGCGACCGGCGTTACCACGAAACCTTGCCAACTCGTCGGCCGGTTTTGGTAAGACAGGGCAAGCCCTGACGGTTAGAGACACCGCACTTCCACGACACGTTCGCACCTAGCGAGCGCGACAGTTGCGCCCCAATAGGTAAGCTTGTCTAGTCTTTACGCCTACAGAAAATTTGCCGGTTGTTGAAAGTAACCGACCGTCGGTGTCTTCTATGTTCGCCACATCATCGCCACCCTCGCAGGAAGTAGTTCAATGCCTTGGATTCAAGAGCAGATCGTCGTAGGACCTTTTCGCCGCGGTTTCCATCTAATCACGCATGATGTTGTTGCGGCCTTGCCCGGTCTTAACCAAATCCAAACAGGATTGATGCATGTCTTTATCCAGCACACCTCCGCTTCGCTGACGATCAACGAGAATGCGGACCCAGATGTACGAGTCGACTTAGAGGCATCTATGAATGCTATCGCGCCGGAGAATTTTCCGTACGTGCACACGATGGAAGGCCCCGATGACATGCCGGCGCATGTGAAGGCTTCACTGCTAGGGGCCAGCGTTTCTGTTCCTATCCGTAAGGGCCGGTTAGATCTAGGGACTTGGCAAGGCATCTACTTGTGTGAGCACCGAGACCATGCCACTAAGCGACGCCTAACAATCACCTGCCAAGGCGAGTGAACACTTAGTATCTGCAGGTTTGCATCGCGTTCAGCAGGTCCAATTCCAAAGACCTTCGCGGTCGGATCAACGTTTGGCCAGACGGCTAGGCGTCCGCAGCAGATGGTTCGGACGCAGGATCATCGGGACCACAAATCTGGTCAATTTCCGTCTCATCTGTGTCGCGCCGCAGAAGCATGTAGATGGCGGTCATCGCGGAAAAAAAGAATGAAAAAGAGTAGGCACTCGCAAGATAGCGAACCAACGTGTTCACGGCGTGAATAATCTGCGCCGCGACCGTGATCATGGAAGACTGAGTGGCCTCGCTGGCCGTCGAATTGACGACATCGATAATCTGGCTCATGCGTTCCGGGCCGGCTCCAAGCTGTGCACACCAGTAGCAAAGCTGAACCGCCATCTCGCTGCCCCCCCAAGCGGCCAGGTATCCAACGGTCCCAAGCGCGACAGAAATCAGCAAGTAGCCGATGTAGTTGAGCGGACGCTGGAGAGCGTAGGCATACGATCGGCTGATAGCATCAAACGAATCGGCGTCGTCCGCCGCGACGGCTCCCCACATCAGCGGCCAACCGGCGAACAAACCGACCGCTAGGATCGCCATAAAGCAGGAGACGATCGCCACCAAAATCCAAAGCAGCCCGGCGATGAATACTCCAACGTCCAGTCGCATTAGAAAGCCCAAAGCAACGATGGGAATGGCCATCATGGCGATACCGACCATCGGCAGCGCGATGGCACCGAAGACGTCGAAGCCCTTGGTGCGTCCGAAATTCAGCGAAGCTTTACTCGGCGAGGCAGAGCTCTGTGCGACGCGAACGACCGTGGATCGAGCAATGGGCAATCCGGCGAACGCCCAAATCAGAACCGACAGTACTCCGCCTACGATGTAGTAGAGGAAACTCTTCCATGTGTGCCCAACCAAGAACAAACGACGACCTGGTTCGGCAAACCTCGCGTAAACTTCGACGCAATGAATGGGGCGGTCGCTGACGTCAACGCTGCTGAACCATGTCGCCAATGCGGTACTTCTCGCTGCGTTGGGCTGTTCGCCGGCGACGACAGCAGGATCAGTTCGCGTTCCGCTGAATGCCGATGCTAGCATTCGGTGCAGCACCATTGCTTCGGCAACTCGTGGGTTGGAACTGTCTGTGAAGCTAGAGACGTCAGCGGCACGAGCATCAGACGGGACACTTTCGCGAGTTGAGTTCGAACTGGCGGAGGAGTTTGTGTCAGGGCCGGTTTTTGATTCGGCTGGCTTCGACGCAGCGGCCAATTCGGACCGACCGCCTTGGCC
>CAYQMZ010000063.1:4774-8333 GCA_964418725.1 uncultured Pirellulaceae bacterium | reverse complement strand
ACACAACTGGATCCGGTATGACCGTCGTTTCCGCAACGGGCTTTTTGGGCTCGAGAGTTTTGCTGACTTCGACAGGCCTACTGACTTTCACAGGGCTGACTTCTTGAAGTTCGTCCAGCGGAAGCAGCGCCGATCCGGCAGCGTGCCAGATGCAGATCGTGCCGAGCAGACCAATCAAGGCGACTAGAATGTTCTGCGGTCGCACGGACTCTCGAAAGGCAACGTGCAGAACACTCCAAGTTTGAGAGAACTTTGACATGAAGCCTGGTGAACGAGAGTTTTGTTATCGCGACACAACGTATCGACGGTATTTCAATGGCACTGAACGCACGCGAAACCGTGCCGTCGCGCAGGGAGTCCAGTCGTCTGCAAATCGGATCCTCGCAACCGGTGAAGCAACATTCAATCCAACCTAGGACCGGACATCTTCACTTTCATCGGTCTCGCGATACTCACCCGGTTCCACCGGCACTCCGATCGCCTCATCGAGCCATCTGCCCAGATCAATGTTTCGACATCGCATGCTGCAAAAGGGCATGGCATCCGTCTCTTCGAGAACGACTTTCTTTCTGCACACGGGGCATGTCAACTGAGATATCATTTCCGTAACCACAACTTCGACGCGTCAACCACTGTAGGCACCTGATGCCTCCGCCAAAGTATACGAAGCGAGTGATCCTTTCGGAAGCGACGGAAATCTCGATTCGGTACCGATCCCGCCTCATCGATTTCGACATGGAAGAGTCTTTCCCATGAAGCCCATTGAATCGATCCGCCGATTGTTCCGATACGCTCGGATTCTCGCCGTATTGTCGGTCGCAGTCACCGGTCTGAGCCAAGAGCCGGACCTGGACGAGGAAGACGATTCGCCATTTGCGAGCGGATTGGTGACCAACACGGGCACAATCTCGCCAGACCTACTGGCACTCGATTCAACGGCGACCGCTGGAAGCACTTGGCGGGGTGTATTGGAGAGTCAGCAGGATGGTGCATATCGATTCGCAGCTCGGTTTCGCGGCAAGCTGCGAATCTCGGTGAACGGCCAATTGATCGTCGACGCTGAGTCGCGAGAGTTTAGCCACGCGCTAAGTGACCCGATCGAATTGGAGTACGACTATCACGAGATAGACGTTTCGCTCGACCCCGTCGACGGTCGTATGGGGCTGACTACCTTCTGGTCGGGCCCGGATTTTCTGCTTGAGCCTATCCCGGCCACAGCGCTGTTCCACAAGAAGCAAAACGAACGAGTCGCGACGAACAACCAGCGCGGAATCGAATTGCTGCGATCGCTGCGTTGCGAAGCCTGCCATGAAATCGATGGGCATTCAGCAATTGCGTTACGGTCGCCGTCACTCGACCACGTGGCGGAATACACAAGAGTGCCGTGGCTGCAGGATTGGCTAGAGAAGCCAACTCAGGCGACCTCAACACAGAAGCATAGCGAGGGTAGTGGCAATTCAACCGCATCTCTCGATCGATACTCACTGGCTGCGTTGCACCAACAGTTTTCAAAGCAAGAAGTGGCGGATCTGATTGCGTGGATGCAGACGCGTTCCGAAAACTCACTTCACAAGGAAGAGACTGAGTATGAGGCCAGCGACGTGGCCAAGGGTAGTGAACTGTTTCACTCAGTCGGTTGCTTGGCCTGTCACAACGTCGATGGCTTAGGCCAACAAGACGCCTTCACCGGTGGCGACTTAACCCACATCGGCGACAAACGTCCGTCACACTTCTTTGAGGCGTGGCTGGCAGATCCGGCGAAGATCAACGCGAACCATCGCATGCCGAAGTTTGATCTATCGAAGTCGCAAATCAGACAGGTCGCGGCCTTCCTGTCAGAACGCAAGGCTATGAATCCAAGTCGTCCGCGCCAGCCTACGGGCCGAACACCGACGGGTGACGCGACGAACGGACAACGCCTGGCCACACAACATCAATGCAACGCATGTCATGCGTCTAACGCGTCCGACAACCGACTCACACCCGAGACTCAACGCACGACGCTGGGGCGTGATTCTGACTGGAGCAAGAGCTGCCTCGTCGACGCGTCTTCTCGAGCGAACGTGACGAAGGACGAATTACAGCCAAACTATTCCTTCCTATCAAAGACCGACGCAACGCTAGTCGAAGAGGCAGTTGGTTCGTTGCTCCAACCTCACGGACATCAGCAGCACGTCTCGCCACTAGCCGAGAACAACTGCACGAACTGCCATATGCGCGGCGAAGAGCCCGGCCTGGGCAAAACGATCACGTCGTTGATTGCCGAATTTCCACGGTTCGCCAACGATGCTGCAACGCTAAAACCACCCTCGTTGAACAGCGTTGGCGACAAATTGCATGATCGCACGTTGCGACGAACGATCACGCGAAGTGAAAAGCCGAAGCGGCACTGGCTGGCCGTACAAATGCCACAGTTCCCACTTTCTGACGGCGAGATTGACGAATTAGTTGGACGCTTGATTGCGACAGATCGCGTGCCGGACGCGTTGGCAAAAATCACGAAACCGAAGCCGTCGCAAGTAAATCAGACTGGAGATGACGCAACCGTCGGCGCTAGACTGCTGACGGCGGATGGGTTTGGCTGCACGAGCTGTCACGCGATAGGCAAGATCAAGCCGCCCAGCAGCACTCCGCCAAATCAACTCGGACCGACGCTTTCCAATCCACAAGAACGGATCCGCAAGACGTGGTTTGATCGCTGGGTTCGCAACCCGGCGCGGATCACTCCTCGGATGGAAATGCCCTCAGTCCAAATTCCCGTCCCCGGTGTCCTAGATACGAATCTTGATCGACAGTTGGCTTCGATGTGGCAAGCGTTAGGTCAGCCGCGTTTCAGCCCGCCCGATCCCGCGCCGACCCGAATTGTTGGGCATCCCGTCAGTGACCCAAAAGGCGAGTTACGCGAATCACAACGTTCGGATCGCCGTGCGTTCGTGTTGACCGATGTCATTCAACTGAACGGTCGAAAGCTCATAAAGCCCTTCCTGATTGGGCTCCCCAACCGACAAAACATGCTGCTGGACTTGAATACTTCACGCGTTGCGGCGGTTTGGTCCGGCGATACGGCGCGACAACGAACTCAAGGCAAGACGTGGTATTGGGAACCGCCACTAATTCAACTGCCCGAATCAAGCGAACTTCCGGACATCGCGATTCTGCGCGACGGCAAACTGCATCATCCAAAGCGGCAAGGTCAGTTCATGACCGAACCCGATAGCTGGCGCCAAATACCAGCTGGGATCGAGCTCAATCATCGACTGCACTTTGAGTTAGGAGACTCGGCTGCGGGCACTGCGCTACTGGTAACGCAACGCATCGTCGCAGCGAGAAACGGGATACAACGCGAAGTCAGTATGCGTGGGCTAAGCCCTGAGGACGCGTTGGCTTTGCGCACCGATCTGCAAGCTCAAGTGGCTGGCGATTCAGGTGGGCGAGGTGACGAATCGGGCAAGTTTTTGATCTCGGCCGCAAACAATCACGGTTTCGCACGTATCGAACTGCCGTATCAACCGACGGCCAGTCAGGCGGTGTCGAGCATCCGATCGCGAAAGCGTACGAC
>CAYQMZ010000063.1:0-4764 GCA_964418725.1 uncultured Pirellulaceae bacterium | reverse complement strand
CGTACGACGCCAAAGGCAAAGGAATTGAATGTCATCGCCCCCGGGTTTCAAGCCCATCAATTGGCAATGCCAACTGAGATCATGCCGATTGCTATGGCTTGGAGGCCAACGGGTGAACTAGTTGTGGGCTCGCTGAAAGGGCGAGTATGGATGGGCTCCGACACAACCGGTGACAAGTCGCAAGACCAATTCAAACCCATCGGCGACGACTTGGCTGCACCCTACGGCCTGCATGCCGACGCGAACCACATCGACGTACTGAACAAATACGGACTGGTGCGATTGCATCTGGATAACAGTGACACAGTAACGCGTCACGAGCTGGTGGCATCAGGCTGGGGACACACCGACGACTATCACGACTGGGTCGTGGGGCTGCCAAAAGACAGTAACGGAAACTACTACGTTAGTATTCCGTGCCAGCAGGATGATCGTTCTACGGAAGCAGCTCGCTTTCGAGGCAACGTGCTTCGACTTTCTCCCCAACAAGCAACGCCCGAAGATCCACGCCGATACAGGTTGGATCCAGTGAGTGCGGGTCATCGTTTTCCGATGGGGATCGCGATGAACCGAGCGGAACAGGTGTTTGTCACGGACAACCAAGGCAACTTCAATCCGTACAACGAATTGAATCACGTTGTGCAAGATGCTCATTTCGGTTTCATCAACAAACTGGATCGCCGCAAAGGCTTTGCACCAACGCTGACTCCGCCAGCGATCGACATCCCACATCCTTGGACGCGGAGCGTAAATGGCATCTGCTTCCTGGAGTCTCCGTCGAGTCACCCGGAGGGATTTGGCCCGTTCGAAGGGCACATGGTCGGCTGCGAATACGATACACGGCGACTTGTGCGAATGACGCTGGAAGAAGTAGACGGCTGGGTTCAAGGCGCCGTCTATCCATTTGCCGAGGCTTCGTCGGACGCGGCGCGTGGGCTTCAAGGGCCCATCAACTGTGCGATTTCACCAGACGGAATCTTATACGTTGCGAACATTCGCGACAGCGGTTGGGGCGGAGCGAACAATACAGGCTCGATCGTGCGGATCACGGCGGACCTCAAGAACCTGCCGCCAGGAATTCGCGACATCACCGCGCTGCCCGACGGCTTTCGCATCCGTTTCACTCAGCCCGTCGACAAAGTGCTGGCTGCAGATCCTGGCAACTACAACATTGATTCCGTCCGTAGGATTTCAACGCCCGTTTACGGAGGCGACGACGTCGACCGCAGGAACGAATCGATTCTGGCCGCAAACGTGAGTGGTAACGGAATGTCGGTCGACATTCGCTTGAGCGAGTTGCGACTGGGATTCGTTTACGAGTTCAAGTTGAAGAATCTCTCGCCCAGAAAGTCTGAGGATGACTTGGACCAAGCACCCACGAAGTTCTACCCGGCAGAAGGATATTACACGCTGCGTCGAATTCCCAAATAGCCAACAGCCATGCTACCGATTTTCACCGTTCCACTCCCTCAGCTACTTAGTTAGCGACGAAGCTCACTCGAACAGTTCAGCCCAGTCGATGCGGAATCGTTCGCCGCAGTGACAGTCTACACGCCGCGCCAAATAAGGCGTTGGAACGATGCTACTCTTGGAACACCCAGGGCAGAAGACGCGAAACTTGCGATCCAAATTGCCCGTAACGTCTTCCGGTACGCCATCAAAACAAAGGTCTTCAGGCTGTAAGTGCGTTAGCAGCTCTTTCGTGACGGGGGCTTGGTTGGCGATGCGATTCGCCAAGTTTCGAATCGCGTCCTCGAATAGATTCCGCACCAGGCGGCCATTCCCAAAATGTTCGTCGCGGTTGGAATGTAAGTGATTGGCTCCGATTAAGAACTTGGCTCTTGTCTCCGCGTTTAGAACGTACTGGTTTTGTTTGCAAAGGTGTTCGAGGATTCGACCCAGGTCGGCCGGGCCATAATCTTCGAAGTCAATTCGCCGACTAAACCGAGATCGCAAGCCTGGGTTCGCATCCAGCAGACGTTCAATGGGATCCGGGTATCCGGCGAGTACGACGACCAGGCGATTACGATCATCCTCCATGCGTTTCAAAAGCGTCTGCACTGCTTCGTGACCGTAGGGATCGTCGTTGCCTTCGGCGACCAACGTGTAGGCTTCGTCAATGAACAGGATTCCATCGATGGCCTCGTCCACCTTCTTGTTCGTCTTGGGACCGGTCTGCCCAGCGAACTCGGCAACCAAACCCGAGCGATCCGTTTCGACGACGTGGCCCTTACTGAGTATTTCCATCGCTCCCAGTATCTGACCAACAATCCTGGCGACGGTTGTCTTACCGGTACCGGGGTTGCCAGTGAATACCGAGTGCAAACTTAACTGTGTGCCGGGCAGGCCAGCTTGAGCTCGATTCTTTTGCAGCACCAGATAGTTGATTAGCGATTCAACCTCTGCCTTGATGCTGCCGAGTCCGATTAGCTTATCCAGTTCTGCGCGTGCCTCATCAAGCGAGATCTTTGGCTTTGCTTCTTGTGGCAGTGGCGGCGGCGAGGAAGATTCCAAATCACATTTCTTACGCAACTCCTGCGCACCAGCGCGAATCTCATGGACGGCATTCGCCCCGCTCTGCTGCGCATGACTGTGATCATGATCTGCGTAGGGGATAGATCGCAGATGCGTATCGAGTTGATGCTGAATCGAATGCAGCACGGCTGCTTCTTTTTCCGACACAACGCCATCTGCTTTCGCGACCAGGTTTGCCATTCGGATCACGTTGGTCTCTAACTGTCCAATACGATCACGCAGGGGCTCGATTTCTGCGAAGGGCCGTACCAGAGCAAACCACTTCAACGACTCGGCCTGCGAAGAGAGTCGAATCATCGTGGACTTCAGGTCCTTTGCGTCCAGCAGTTTGCCCCAGACGTGTAGAACCAACTCGCTGGCCATCCGTTTCTCATAGCGATCGTAAACGCGGTCAGCTTCGGCGACGGAAAAGAAGGTCTTCACCACCAGCCCTCGGTGCAGGTCATCCATCAAGTGAATGAACTTCTCGGGCGAGTCCGGGACGACGTTCGGGTGATCTGAGGCACAGAACTGCCCGGCTGAAACGTAGAGTCGACGACAGTCCGCGAGCGTCTTTTGATACTCGAGCAGTAGTTGGTCGAAGTCGTGCATGGAATAAATTTACCGGTTTGCGCTTTGCTCGGACGTGTCTGTCAGCTGTATTTCGAGCTGAAAACCATCGATCTTCGGATTTTTCGCACCTAGTTTCCTAGAAAACGACTGTCTTCCAGGGGGCTGTAGCTGCGAAACATGGCTTGCCTGATCCCTAGGATTGGTAGGGTTTTACGCACCGGCAGACTGTCAGATTTTCATCAAAACTTCGTTAATGTGATCTTCCCGAAACGTCGAAACCGAATAAGATTATGGGCTTGACAGGCACGTGCGTATGCCAATCTGCGGTCAACAACCCTTTGGAATCGAGTTTCCCTTTTAGTCGGACTCCTCCAAGGTGACCAAAGTTTCTGCACGCTGCAGGAGCTACTTGCCCTCACGGAAACACTCTTGAACCTTTTCGTTCCCGAGTGCGTTGCTGTCGTTATTCAATCGGGTTCCTATTTCCCACTCACAGTTTTTAGAACCATGGACCTCAAAAAATTTCGAAACATCGGTATCTCGGCACACATCGACTCGGGGAAGACCACGCTTAGCGAGCGAATTCTTTTCTACGCTGGTCGTATCCACAAAATCGAGGACGTCCGTGGTGGTGGTGACGGAGCCACGATGGACCACATGGAGCTGGAAAAGGAACGTGGAATTACGATTACCAGTGCGGCAACATCGCTGCAGTGGGAAGACTACAACGTCAACCTAATCGACACCCCGGGCCACGTTGACTTTACCGTCGAGGTGGAGCGCTCACTGCGTGTTCTGGACGGTGCCATTCTGGTTCTGTGTTCTGTTGGTGGTGTCCAAAGTCAATCGATGACGGTCGACCGTCAGATGAAGCGTTACGGCGTGCCTCGTTTGGCCTTCATTAATAAGATGGACCGAACCGGTGCCAACCCTAAGTCGGTTGTTCAACAAGTCCGCGACAAGCTGGGTGCCGATGCGGTTGCCTACCAAGTACCAATTGGTGCGGAAGAAAACTTCGAAGGTGTCTGCGACCTCATTTCGATGAAGGCGTTCTACTTCGATGGCGACAACGGTGAAAACGTTCGCATCGAAGACATTCCGGACGGCCTAAAGGACGAATGCGAAGCAGCTCGCGGCGAGATGCTGGAAGCCCTGTCGATGTACAGCGACGAGTTGATGGAAGCTTTGCTTGGTGAAGAAGACATCACCGAAGAAAAGATCCACGAGATTACTCGTCAGGCTGTTATTGAGCAGGCCTTCACGCCAGTCTTCATGGGTTCTGCGTTCAAGAACAAAGGTGTACAGCCTTTGCTAGACGCGATTACTCGATACCTTCCTTCACCGCTTGAGCGTGAGAACGAAGGCAACGACCTGAAAGAAGAAGGCAAGAAGGTCAAAATCGAATCGGATCCAAAGAAGCCACTGGTTGCAATGGCGTTCAAGATTACGGACGACGAATACGGTCAGCTAACCTACACACGTATCTATCAAGGTACGTGCGAAAAGGGTGGTACGTACTACAACCAACGAACCGGTCGCAAAGAACGCTTCTCGCGAATCGTTCGTATGCACTCGGACAAGCGTGAAGAGATCGATACCGCCTTCGCTGGTGACATCGTTGCTATCATGGGAGTCGACTGTGCTTCAGGTGAAACTTACTCCGAAGATCCAAAGTAC